>JBOFGC010000449.1:0-3150 GCA_051648945.1 Bacilli bacterium | reverse complement strand
CCTTCGCTTTCCTGCGGGGCACGCCGCGAGCCTCCTCGTCGCGAAAAAAACTGCTCCTGCGGGGTCTCGCTTGGCGGCCTTTCCCGCGGGAGTCTTCGGCGCCTGACTTCACTACCACTTTACCTAATGTTGAACGCGCGTTCCTACTTTTCATCCATGGGTTGTAAAAAAGCACGCTCGCGTCATGATTGTGTTGTATGAAAACTGGTGGAATTCGAGCTCGCGCAAAACTTTTCATCCATTTCTCTCAGAACTAATTCTAAAGCAATAAAAAAGACGATTTGTCATACAACAAATCGTCTTTTTTTATACTATTCATTTTCTTGCTATTGTATGATCAATTTTCCATCTTTTTCATCAATGATTATCGAACTGTTTTGGGTTATTTGCTGTGCGATAATTCCACGCGCTAACATCGTTTCAATTGTGCGCTGAATATAACGTTTTAAAGGACGTGCACCAAACTTTGGATCATAACCATCGTTGATAATTCGATCTTTCGCACGTTCTGTAAGCGTTAAGGATATTTGTTGCTCTGCTAATCGTTTCTCTACACCACGCATAATTTTATCGATAATTGCCGATACTTGATCTTTTCCTAGTGGCTCAAATATGATAATTTCATCAATTCGATTGATAAACTCTGGTCGGAAATGGTGCATAAGTTGGGATGTTACGCTAGTTTTCGTTTCTTCAGTAATTCCTTCTGCTGTTTCTGCAGCATCAAGAAGTTGATGTGCACCTACATTTGAAGTCATGATGATTACTGTATTTTTGAAATCCACGACGCGTCCTTTGCTATCCGTAACACGACCGTCATCAAGCATTTGCAGTAAAATGTTAAACACTTCTGGATGTGCTTTTTCAATTTCATCAAGCAAGATTACTGAGTATGGATTTCTACGAACAGCTTCTGTCAGCTGGCCACCTTCTTCATATCCGACATACCCTGGAGGTGCCCCCACTAATCGGCTAACAGCATGTTTTTCCATATACTCGCTCATATCAATGCGAATCATATGTTCTTCTGAATCAAACAGTGCCTCAGCTAATGTTTTTGCGAGTTCTGTTTTTCCAACACCTGTTGGGCCTAGGAAAACGAATGAACCAAGTGGACGGTTCGGATCATTTATTCCTGCACGTGCACGTAGTACAGCATCACTTACTAATGTTACAGCTTCTGTTTGACCGACAACACGAGCAGATAAAATCCCTTCAAGTTTAAGCAATTTTTCACGTTCACTCTCAACGAGACGTGCTACAGGAATGCCTGTCCAGCGACCGACGATTTCCGCAATTTCATCTTCCGTTACATTTTCGCGTAAAAGTGTGTTTTCATCGACTAGTTTGCTTTCCTCAAGAGCGAGCAATTCTTTTTCTTTTGCGGGTATAATCCCGTGACGCAGCTCGGCTGCTTTGTTTAAGTTATATTCTGATTCTGCTTTTTCAAGTTCACGGCGCAATTCTTCTAATTCTGTTCGTAAAGAAGTTACTTTGCCAATGGATGCTTTTTCTTCGACCCATCGTGCGTTCATTTCATTTCTTTTTTCTTTCAGTGATGCGAGTTCTTCTTGGATAGTCTTTAAGCGGTCTTGGCTATGCGTGTCACTTTCTTTACTTAACGCCGCTTCTTCAATCTCAAGTTGCATAATTTTTCGCATTACCTCATCAAGTTCACTCGGCATCGAGTCAATTTCTGTACGAATTGTTGCACACGCTTCGTCAATTAAATCGATTGCTTTATCAGGTAAAAAGCGGTCTGTAATGTAGCGATCACTCATCATTGCCGCTGCAACGATTGCTCTGTCTTGAATGTTCACCCCATGATGAATTTCAAAACGTTCTTTGAGTCCTCGGAGGATCGAAATTGTATCTTCAACAGTCGGTTCGACAACGAGCACCTGTTGAAAACGTCGTTCAAGTGCAGGATCTTTTTCAATGTATTTACGATATTCATCCAGTGTCGTTGCACCAATTAAATGCAGTTCGCCACGTGCGAGCATCGGTTTCAACATATTCCCGGCATCCATCGCACCTTCTGTTTTACCTGCACCCACAATTGTATGGATTTCATCAATAAAAACAATAATACGGCCTTCACTGTTTTTTATTTCTTTCAGTACAGCCTGTAGACGTTCTTCAAATTCGCCGCGATATTTCGCACCTGCTACGAGTGCACTCATATCAAGTTCAAAAATTCGTTTATCTTTTAATCCTTCAGGCACATCCCCACGAGCGATACGATGTGCTAGTCCTTCAACAATTGCCGTTTTACCGACACCAGGTTCCCCTATTAAAACGGGATTATTTTTCGTTTTTCGAGAAAGTATGCGTACTACACGTCGAATCTCACCATCTCGACCGATGACAGGATCAATTTTTCCACTCTCAACTTCTGATATCAAATCTCTTCCAAAACGTTCTAACGCCTCATATTGAATTTCTGGATTTGGTGTCGTCACTTTATTACTCCCCCTTATCTCCATAATTGTATCTTTCACTTCTTTTTTATTTAAACCAACTTGTTTACTCCATGCTGTAAATTCGTTGTCCTGTGTTTCAAACATTGCTAGGATAAGATGCTCTACACTTGTATACAAATCGCCCATTTCATCGCGAATTTTCTCTGCAGATTGTAAAACGGTATGCATTGTTCGCGATAAATAGCGCTCACCACCATGCATTTGTGGCTTTCGCTTTGACCAGTTCTCTAAAGAAAGTTGTATTTCTTCTACATCTTTACTAAGTTTTCGTAAAACACGAAGAAATATGCCGTCCTTATCTTGAAATAGGCTCGTTAGAATATGGACAACATCTACTTCACTATGTTGCTGTTGTGTTGCCAATTCTGTTGCTTTTCGAATGCTCTCACTTGCTTTTTCAGTGAATTTATCAACGTTTACCATCGTACCACCTAACCTTTCATATTTCTTGACCTTCTTTGATGTTTGACTTTCTTTGACTATATTATAATGCTTGTGTTTTAGAAATCAAGGGTTGTTTAGAATCCTTATTTTGGAAAACTATCTATAGATACGCTTATTATGTAAAAACTAAAAAACGGCGCACTAACTTTCCCTATGCGCCGTCTCTTCTATTCTAACCTTTTCTTTGTTTTTCTACATTCTCTATCCACGTATTCATTTGCTC
>JBOFGC010000448.1:0-2849 GCA_051648945.1 Bacilli bacterium | reverse complement strand
ACGAGCTCATCCCAGTAGTCTACTTCTTGAAAAGGCATCAACTCTACAGGTGCTCCGGTAATGATAAGTCCATCAAATTTACGATGTTTCACTTCTTCAAAGGTGAGATAAAATGTATCTAAATGTAGGCTTTTTGTATTTTTTGACGTGTACGTAGCCGTGCGCAACAGTGTGATGTTCGTTTGCAATGGAGAATTACCAAGTAAGCGCAACAACTGCGTTTCCGTCTTTTCTTTCGTCGGCATTAAATTCAGTATGGCGATATTTAATGGTCTAATTTCTTGTGTCAACGCTCTTTGTTCGTCCATGACGAAAATATTTTCCTGTTCAAGGATCGCTCGCGCAGGCAAATTATACGGTATATTTATTGGCAATTGTAATCTCCCCTTTGTTTTTACGTATGTTTCTTTAAATTATAGAGATATTCAGACAGAATGCAACTGAATATTCGGAAAATGTTAAAACTTTTTCCTAGAATAATTGGTTATAATAGAGGGGGATGAACTAGATTAATGGAGGATAACAAAATTTTATGACTGAAACGAAGAAAATACATACCGATTTAGAGATTGCACAACAGTGTAAAATGCGTTCCATTTCACAAATTGCAAGTGAATTAGGACTAGACGATGAAGAATTTGAACAGTACGGGAAGTTTAAAGCAAAACTCTCCTTATCTGTTTTAGAAAATAGGAAAAATGTGCAACACGCGCCTGTTGTTTTGGTGACAGCGATAAGTCCTACAAGTGCAGGAGAAGGGAAGTCAACAGTGAGTGTTGGACTTGCTCAAGCTTTTGCCCAACTCGGTGAGCAACCAGTTCTTGCATTACGTGAACCATCACTCGGACCTACTCTCGGGTTAAAAGGTGGTGCTTGTGGAGGAGGATGGAGCCAAGTTGTGCCGATGGAAGATATCAACTTACACTTCACAGGTGATTTGCACGCCCTCACATGCGCGCATAACGCATTAAGTGCGTATATTGATAATCATATCCATCAAGGAAATGAATTACAATTAGACGTTCGACGCATACTTTGGAACAGAGCGCTCGATTTAAACGACCGTGCTTTACGTCATGTGACAATCGGACTTGGTGGTCCCATTCACGGTATGCCACGAGAAGAACGGTTTGAAATAACTGTCGCATCAGAACTGATGGCCATTTTATGTTTAGCAACGTCGCTAACTGATTTAAAACAACGAATCGGAAACATCGTTGTTGGTTACAATTACGCAGGTGAACCGGTCACTGTACGCGCACTTGGTATACAGGGTGGATTAACGATGTTGTTAAAAGACGCGATTCAACCAAACTTAGTTCAAACGCTTGAAGGCACACCAGCCATTATTCACGGCGGCCCGTTTGCAAATATCGCCCATGGATGCAACAGTGTACTCGCAACACAAATGGCAAGAACGCTCGGTTCAATTGTTGTAACGGAAGCGGGATTTGGTGCAGACCTAGGTGCGGAAAAATATATGCACATCAAAGCGGCAGCAGGGAATTGTCCGCCGGATGCCGTCGTAATCGTTGCGACATTACGCGCTTTGAAAATGCATGGGGGCGTAGATAAAAACGAACTTCATCTTCCGAACGAGAAAGCACTTGAAATGGGCCTTCGTCATTTAGAAAAGCACATTCAAAATATGAAGTTATTCAATGTGCCGTATGTCGTAGCAGTCAATGTTTTTCATACAGACACAGAAAATGAACTTCAGTTCATTCAAAAGTGGGCTGAACGTTCCCAACATACGCTTTCTCTTGCAAATGTTTGGGCAGAAGGTGGTAAAGGCGGGGTAGCTTTAGCTGAAAATGTGCTTTCTGCAATACAGAAAAATGAATCTACATTTACGCCGCTATACGATGCGAGCGATACAATTCAACATAAAATACAAACAGTGTGTACGAAAATTTATGGGGCATCGGCAGTGACGTACTCTGCTGCAGCACAAAAGAAACTTGCGCAAATTATCGGACAAGAAGCTGAAAATTGGCCAATTTGTATAGCGAAAACGCCATTTAGTTTTAGTTGCGATCCTACTTTATTCGGTACGCCATCGGGATTTAGCATCCCGATTCAAGATATTAAAGTGAATTATGGTGCGAAGTTTGTTGTTTGTTATGCTGGAAACATTTTGGCTATGCCTGGTTTGCCAAAAGTACCTGCGCTTGAAAAAATGGATATTGATGAGAATGGGAAAATTGTTGGATTGTTTTAGGGTATAGTGTAGATCAAAAAAGTCCCCTTATTAGGATATTCATTCTAATAAGGGGGATTTTTTTTGTTGTTGGTTTCGATGTGTATAGAATTGTAGAATTCGAGGGGTAGGGATGATAATAATAACTAGTTATTGTCAAATAGGTCGCAAGTGATTATAATTAATTGAAGTTCACATGTTTGATGAAATTATAGAGTGATAGTGACATCTTTTTGAAGATTTGTCATGCTTTTTTGGATAAGGAGAGAAAATGAGAAATTTTATACAGAAAACAAAACCAATTTTGGTTATGCTAGCAATCTACCCAATTTTAGGCTATTTTTATGGTTTTTTAAATGTAGAACCTGGAAATTTGCCGAACTTAATTACCCCATTAGATGAAATGATTCCGTTTGTTCCAGAGTTTGTTCTTCCTTATGTGATTTGGTACCCATTTTTGATTGTTGGAATTATTCATATTTATTTCAAAGACAAGGGTCTTTTTTATATTACAATAATTACAGATGCCATTGGGCGTGTTGCGTGTTATGTTATTTATTTTTTCTATCAAACTACGGTGCCGAGACCTGAGCTTGTAGGAAACTATATATGGACGGTTTTTGTTCGAATTATCTATGCAAACGACAAT
>JBOFGC010000447.1:0-3412 GCA_051648945.1 Bacilli bacterium | reverse complement strand
GTATACCCAGCTTCACTAAGTTCTGTACGCGCTTGGTCTACAACATCGCTTACAAAAAAATTAAATTCCATATTTAATCACTCCTCAATCTATGTACTCCTCGTTATCGTAACAATACCAAGTATGACAATGCAAATAGTTTGACTGTATTCCATTTTTTCGGAATTTTTTGTATAATGAAAAACGGAGGTGTTACTATTGATTATCCTTTTTTTAGGTGTACTTCTAATTCTAGCTATTTTTTCGATTCCATCATTCCGTGCAACAATACTCCCAAAAAAGACCATTCCATCAAGAAAAATCGCATTCAGCTTACTCATCTTTTGCGTTCTTATCATAACCGGCTTTATTTTGTTAGGTAGGGTCCTCACAGCACTTCCCATGGAGTTGTGTTTCCTATCATTGATTTTTGGATGGTGCTATGCCTCAAGTCTTGCACCTACTAATCAACGTGAGCGCTTGTTTATCAGTTTTGTCGGTAATATTCCGTATTTATTGTTTCTGTTTTACGCGCTATTTACATTCATTTTCACGTATGAAAGTACAAACGACCCAACAGGGTATGGCGCGCTTTCACTCATGATTTGGGTAGCTGTAAGTCTTATTTCAATGCTATTACATACAGCGGTTATGATCTCACCGCTGTTGATTAAGCGGTTGAAGTTGCTGTAAAAATATTATGACAAGGGGGGGAAGTGTCTATGATGGGTATAATGATGCTTTTTTACGCTGCTTTTATATTCGCCGGCATCTACATCACGTATTTAGTCATTCTTGCACTTCGTAAATATTTACGTAGTTAACGATACGAAAAAGCCACGTCTCACTCATCCGAGACGTGGCTTTTTCTAGTTTAAACGTATAAGTTACGAGCAATCCAAACGCCACAAGCACTTGCTTGAGCAAGTCCACGCGTAATTCCTGCGCCATCCCCACCAACGAAGAGGCCTTTAATTTCTGTTTCGAAACGGTCATTCAACTTCGGTCGTGCTGAATAAAATTTCGCTTCTACACCATAAAACAACGTGTGTTCAGATGCAATCCCTGGCGTTACATGGTTCAGCGCTTCAACCATTTCGATTAAACTTTTCATCGTATTAAAAGGTAATACGAGTCCTAAATCACCTGGCACTGCTTCTTCAAGTGTTGGAGATAAGAAACCTTCTTTAAGACGCTTTTCGGTTGTACGACGACCTTTGATGATGTCTCCATATTTTTGAACGATGACGCTACCGCTTGACAGTTTGTTCGCTAAACGACTTACTTCGTGCGCATATTCATTCGGTTGGTCAAATGGCTCGCTAAATTTGTGTGATACGAGTAGTGCAAAGTTCGTATTCTCACTTCCGAGATTTGGATCTTTGTAGGCATGACCATTGGCTGTCATAATCCCTGAATGATTCTCAACAACGACATGTCCAGATGGATTGCTACAAAATGTACGCACTTGTGTACCTACTGATGTATTGAAAATGAACTTTCCTTCATATAGATGCTTGTTAATTTCTTGCATAACGACATTTGATGTTTCAACGCGCACACCAACATCGACTTGGTTCGCAGTCATCTTTAAGCGACGCTTTTTCAGCACTTTCGACAACCAATGCGAACCATCTCGACCAGGAACAATAACAACTCTTCCTGCCTTAACTTCCTCTCCACTCTTCAGTTGGATTCCTTTTATCACATGCTGACCATCGATTTTCTCTGTTAGTAATTCTTCTACTTCGACGCCATAATGCATGTCAATTTTATCTGATAAAAATTCATAAATACGCTTAAGGATTTCTAGGTTTTGCTCTGTACCTAAATGACGTACTTGAGCACGTAAAAGTTTGAGACCTACTGCATAGCCACGTTTTTCGATTTCGCGCACATCTTCTGTTAATGGGTCTGTGATTGACTCCGTTGCACCATACTCAAGGTTGATTTCATCGACATATTTGATTAAATCAAGCACTTGACGGTCTGGTAAATAGTCCGTCATCCATCCACCAAATTCTGTTGTAATGTTGAATTTCCCGTCTGAATACGCACCTGCTCCGCCGAACCCATTCGTGATACTGCATGCTGGCATACATCCTGCCCAATCTTTTCGTCCTGCAGCTGGTGGGCACTTTGTAATTTTCTTTTCTAAAATCGGACAACGACGTTTGAAAATATCATGGCCTTTATCCACTAATGCGACAGATAGTTCAGGATTTTTACGCGTTAATTCAAAACAAGTGAAAATACCAGCCGGGCCTGCACCGACTACAATTACATCATAATTTGCTTTCATATTGAAGTGCCTCCATCTAAAACTACTTTTCTACTAAACCTTTTATAGTGTAATCAATAAAACCCACTCCGTCAACAAAAAACGAATAATTTTTATGGAATAAATAATTAATGTTCGTTTTTTGATGTTTTGATTGCGCTTCCATCTTTAAATTCCTTCATTTTCTATATTTAATTCACATCTCTGCTACATGCTAGATGTTTGGTGTTTATACTTTGTTAGAATACTATTACATGTGTTTTTCACTGTGATTCGTCAAAAACGAATCATCTCTCCGTTTTTTTGTAAAAGTAACAAAATTTCATTGTTATCCCTTTTTCTGAGAGGCTATATTACTTCTTAGACGAAAATCCTTACCTGTTACTCCTCCCATCACACCACATACGAATATTCGGAAATTTCCACACGATTACCGGCTATACTAAAATCAAAAAGAGGAGCTAAAAATTATGCCTGAACTTTTGAGGAATTCCATTTTCACAAAATTATTTCTATCACAATCTATTTCGAGTTTCGGTGATTCCATGTATTACATTTCGTTATTGACATTTGCTAGCACATCTAGCAATCCTAGTTTAGCAATCATGATTGTCACATTATCCGAGGTGCTACCTCAATTGCTTAGTCCTTTCATTAGCACGTACGCCGACCGGACGAAGAACTTTGTTATCGGAATGATTTCAGCTGATTTTATCCGCTTTTTACTGTACGGCTGTGTTACATTTTTTATCGGCTATGAGCCAACACTTCTCATTCTGCTTACGATTTGTACCTTTAATTTCGTTTCGGATTTACTTGGCACCTATTCTGGTGGAATTGGACTTTATGTACTGAAACATGTTGTGCGTGAGGACCAGCTCGTAGCGGCTAACGGTATTTGGTCTAGTTCTACGCATATCATCACTTTATTTGGCCGTTTAACAGGGGGTGGATTGCTCCTCCTTTTCGGATTCCAGCTTTTTGCAGCAATCAATGCATTTACTTTTTTACTCTGCGGACTTATCATTCTAGGCATTCAAAAACAACTTCATACGAAAGTACCGCCAAGAAGTGTTCAACCTGTTGAAACCTCCAGTTTCAAGCAAGTAAAGCACGCATTCAAAGAACTTTTTGCTCAAAGAAAACTGATTC
>JBOFGC010000446.1:0-2389 GCA_051648945.1 Bacilli bacterium | reverse complement strand
GCTTACCTGATTGCTCTTCAAAACTAGTTTCAATGTTTGCGAGCGAACGCTCAAATATGTCCATAAATTCATCGCCATAGATGTTACGGATAATGCTCATTAGTTCCATGATTTCAGGAAACTTTCCGTAAAGACTATGCAGTGGAAGTGTGCCACCGAATACCGTGTTTTTTGTTGGGTCGAAGTCTTCTGTTATTGTGTTTAACAGCGCTTCACCTTCATCTGTGAGTTCGATATACGTGTTTCTTTTGTCGTCATCTTTTTTAGAAAACTGTAATAATCCACGTTCTTCTAATTTTTTAGAAAAATTAAAAGCTGTTGATACGTGCATAACACCGAATTTCGCAATCTCTGAAATCGATGCACCTTTCAAATGATACGCAATCCATAAAATGTGATGCTCATTAATGTTTAAATCGTATGGCTTTATCCAACCTTGCCAATCTTTCTCTACAGACTTCCATAATGCTTTTGACGCTTGTGCAATTCGTTGATTGAACAAGTACGCTTCTTTCATTGAATAAGACTTCTCCTGACCCTTCATAAACTTCCCACCTATTCACCTAAGATAATTATTAATCAATTATATCAATAAAGTAAAAAAAAGAAAACACATTTTATTAGAAATATTTAAATTTTTAGATAATAATACAATGTTATGTTCGGAAAGTTAATATTTATTAACCGTTATACATTGTTTGTTTTTTAAAAATTATTATAACATTAAATTTTCGAAAAAGTAACGAAAAAGTTATAGGTATATTTAACTATTTTTATGTATTTTTATTAGGTGTAAAGATGTGTTTTTGAGCTACTTTGCGATAATTCTGTATCACTTTACCGTAAAAAAGGATGTGTTAAGTGTATAAATATGTAATAATCTATACGTAGTAGGAGATATGAGGTGTATGAAAAAAAGTAAGCTGTTGGAAAAGATGCAAATAATATTTATTTATTAAAATAATGAAAAAGCAACTGTTGAATAACAGTTGCTAAAAAATGGGTTTTATTTTTCTTCTTCGCGTTGATCTTCTAGTGCGTCTAAACCTTCGTTGATTTTTTTTAGTTCAACTTCTAAGTCAGCAGCAATATTTTCTGATTTCACTTCTGTGTTCTCCTCTTCAGTGAGTGAAGAAGACTTTCCAAGCGCGATTGTTTCAAAAGTACGCATGCTTTCATCTTTTAACTTTGAGACAGCGTCTTTTAATAAATCACTATCTTCAGTAAGGTCTTTCCACGTTTCACCTAAGCGAGAGGCTTGTGTGTTCAAATCAGACATTACTTGTTTACCTTTGTCGGTACGTAAAAATAAGTATGTACCTGCTGCGGCACTTCCGAGTACTAATCCTGTTACGAATGCTTTTGTTTTACTCATCTACATCATCTCCATTGTATAGTGGTTAGACTTCGTTCTTCCTCTATATTAATGCACAGAAGTCGGAGATGTCAAAAGATGCTAAGCATTTATAGAAGCGATTTGTTGTGCTTGGAACTTTTTCATGAAATCTGCAAGTGCTAAACATGATTCAAGGTTCACGGCATTATAGATTGATGCACGGCATCCGCCAACAGAACGATGACCTGCTAAGCCCACAAAACCTAATTCTTTTGCTTCTTGTAAAAATGCTTTCGTCGCTTCTTCCGTTGGTAAAGTAAAGCTGACGTTCATATGTGAACGGAACGCTTCATTCGGATAGGCAGCAAAATAGCCGTTACTCGCATCAATTACGTTATAGAGAGCATTTGCTTTTTCAGCATTTTTTTGTGCGATTCCTTGTAGTCCGTTTTGAGCTAGAATCCAATCTGCAACGAGACCGATTAAGTAAATACCAAATGTTGGTGGTGTGTTGTAAAGTGAATCGTTTTTAATGTGTGTTGCGTAGTTTAGCATTGTTGCTAAACCTTTATTTTGTTGCTCTAACAATGTTTTCTTAATGATAACAAGTGTAACGCCGGATGGACCTAGATTTTTTTGAGCACCTGCATAGACGATGTCAAATTTCTCGATTGGAAACGGTGTGCTGAAAATATCGCTCGACATATCTGCGATTAACGGTACATTTAACGTTGGAAAATCTTTAAATTGTGTTCCTTGAATTGTTTCGTTGCTTGTGATGTGAACATAACTTGCGTTTTCTGGAATATCAGAAAATGCAGGGACACTGCGATAGCCGTCTTCTTTTGATGAAGCGAGTAATGTACCAACGCCTAATTTTTCAGCTTCTTCAAGTGCTTTTTCTCCCCAAGAACCGTTTACAACGTAATAACCTGGTTTTTCAGAACTTGCAAAATTCATTGGAATCATGGCAAATTGTAAACTTGCGCCACCTTGTAAAAATAAGATTTCATAAGAATCATCAATGTTTAATAGTGTGCGGATTTTTGATTT
>JBOFGC010000445.1:0-4574 GCA_051648945.1 Bacilli bacterium | reverse complement strand
GTTAAGAACATATACTTGCGGCTCTGTACCTGTTGTATCTACTTTATCTACTTCTTTTGTATCTGGATTTTCAGTGATTTTTGCATCTTTTGCGTAAATGAATGAAATCAATTTACCATTTGATGAAACTGAAAGATTTTGTTTGAATGAAAGTGTGTCTGAGTTTAACGTTTTTACAGTTTTATCTGCAACAGTTAACGATGTGATTTTTTCTAATTTGCTACCTGTTAAGTAGTAAATTACTTTTGAATCTGGTGACCATTGTAAATCCTCTTTACCATCACCAACATCTGTTAATGCTGTTTCAACGTTTGTTAGTACATCTTTTACTAAAAGAACGCCATCTTCATTTACATACGCTACTGATTTACCATCTGGAGAAATTGATAAGTCTGTACCATCGATGAAGTTCAATTTTTTACCTGTCATTGCATCAACGATAAACGTTCCATATTGGTCTTCTTCTGTACCTTCAACTGCTAATACAGGACCGAATGCTGAAACTGTTTCAACTTCGCCACCGAAGAACTGACCGTTGTTTAATGTATGAATAACTTGATCTTCACTTGCGAAAGCGTCTGAAGATAAGTTAAGAATTACATCCACTAGAGGTGCATATACTTTTGTTTTTGTTGCAGTTGCTGGAGATGTCAACTCAACTTTTTCTCCATTTACTTGCATTGTTTTTGAACCAACTGTAAGTTTTAACGTTACATTTTTACCATCCACATTTTTTGAATATGTAATTACTTTCTTTTTGCTATCGTAATTGTATTTTGCTCCAAGTACTGTCGCTGTTGTTTTCGCATCAAAGTAAAGTGTTTTACCTTTTATTTGTACAGTTGCATTAATTACTTTTTTACCTTCTATCGAGATTTTTACAATTCCTTGTGAAACAGATTGTGCTGCTACTTGTTGAGGTGTTAATGAAACTCCAGCTACTGCTACTCCTGAGAAAGCAACGCATGCTGCGATTGCTACTCGTGATAAAACGTTTTTCATATTTTCTTCCTCCTTCATCGGTTTACGTCTCTTACTATATCTCTCAATTGTTAATTTAATGTTAAAAATATGTATAGTATTTATGTATTATTGTAAATTTTCTGAAAATTGTGACGTTTTATGTCGGAAGGATATCCTATCTAATAGAAGAAATAGTCGGTATAATATAGTAGATTATGTATGAATATACAAGGAGAATCTACTATGTATAAAGAAATAGCTTTCGAAAGTATTCGCAAACAACTGCTCTATGCGCTCACTCAAACGTCCGTATCAACCTATCATGACGATAAAGACCATCTTTCACACTGTATAGAAACCCTTCATCATATTGCCTCCCTTCCACCTATAGCATCTATCGAACCGAGTGAAACACCTATATCTAGTCAAAATGATAAGCAAATAAAAGAAGACTCGCAAAAAAAATCACCTTCCGACGACATCGTAGGTCGGCGATGTAAGTTTCGTCTAACAACACGCGGTGGTGTACTTGAAGGAGTAAGTTTTTATATCCCTGAAGCCTATGCACGTACGCGTGGATTAGAAAATGGGAATACTGTCGAAATAACGAGTTTTGATGGGTGGGAAAATGAGACGAGGCCAATCTTTGATTTTAAAATCATTTCAACGACAACAGAAAACAACCCCAATCTCATCGAGTTAAAAAGTTGTCCAGTAAAAAAAGTCGCTGGTCGAATGTATATTGAAGAAACACAAACAGGTCCTATTCGAGTGGATGATAATTTTCGTGTATTTTATCTAGAAAACAATGATATTGATTATTTTAAAATTAAAGAAGGAGATATTATTGATGCCCGTTTTTATCGTGAAAATGAGAGCACATTTAAAGTATGTTACAAACTCCCTATTCAAGAATCAGGCGTTCAAACGATAGAAAGTAAAATGCTTTCCCATAAAGGAAAAGACTTTGCTACTATCGAAGAATTAACACCACGACTCATCGACCGTTTAGAATTAAATCTTTTAGAATCCAAACAAATCGTACTCATTGGACTTGAAAGTCGGATGAGTGATTTTCGAAATTCTTTAAAACACTATCGTTTTAAATTTGAACATTTTGCTGGGGAAGAAAATAGGAAACGATTAAAATCGGCAATAATAAAAGCTGATTGCATTTTAATTTCAACGCGTGAAACGGGGCACCATGCGTCTACATTCGTCGCGAGTGTCGCACAAGAATTCAATATTCCTCTTAGTTATACTCACGGAACTGGTATTTTTTCAGTGTTGACCGACACAATTGAACTCGTCAAGCGATCATCTTCTGCTCTTTCACCTACCTAAAAGTTAGACTATTCAATTTATTTACTATATACTATTTGTTATACGAAGAGCTAATAGGGGTGCGTTTGCTGAGAGAGGTGTATACCTTAACCCTAAGACCTGATCTAGATAATACTAGCGGAGGAAATTGGCCATAACTTAAGTAACCTTAATAGTCATCCACTATTAGCTTCTTTTCGTAAAAAATGACGAGGGAAGTGTTTTTTTATGTACACTGCACATGTTTTATCCATCGCAGGGTCTGATAGTTCTGGTGGCGCAGGAATTCAAGCTGATTTAAAAACGTTTAGTGCCCACGGTGTGTATGGTATGAGTGTCATTACGAGTGTAACAGCTCAAAACACACATAGCGTGACGCACATTGAGGACTTATCAACAACATCAATTTCTGCGCAAATGGACGCCGTATTTTCTGATATCGTTGTTCATGCTGTAAAAATCGGCATGGTCAGTAAAACGGAAACCATTCGTTGTATCGCAGAGAATTTAATAAAATATTCACCACAACATATTGTCCTAGACCCGGTAATGATTTCAAAAAGTGGCGACAGTTTGCTTAGTGCAGATAGCATAGACACGTTGAAAACTAAACTCCTTCCTCTAGCGACACTTATCACGCCAAACATCCCAGAAGCGAGTATGCTCACAGGTATTGACATTACGGATGACCAATCCATTGAAAAAGCAGCAAGAATGCTCTTAGCGATGGGTGCGCAAAACGTTCTCATTAAAGGAGGACATCATCCTGAGCATGCAAACGATTATTTGTTTACAGCAGAGCAATGCTTTGTGTTTACTGGTGAAAAAATTGACACCCAACATTCACATGGCACAGGTTGTACCCTTTCAAGCAGCATTGCGAGTAATCTTGCGCGTGGCTTTTCTCTCCACGAAAGTGTCGCAATAGCAAAAAAATACATTACAGAAGCCCTTCTCCATGCGCAACCACTCGGTCATGGTCACGGACCTGTTCATCACTTTCATGCGTGGGACATTTGGACAACGGAAAAGGAGTGTGTGTAATGGTAGAACCAAAACATAGTATGACGTTGCGCACAACCCAACCGCTTGTGCTCCACTTAACGAACACGGTCACAATCAATGATTGCGCGAATGCAACACTCGCAATTGGCGGACGGCCATTAATGAGTTTTAACAGCGAAGAATATAATGAACTCGTACAAATTTCAAGTAGCGTCGTGCTTAACATCGGCACGATGGAACAACATGCAATTCCACTTTTTTTACAACTATTAAAAATCGCAAATGCACACAAAAAAGCTGTCATCCTTGACCCAGTCGGTGTTGGAGCTTCTCTAGCACGTACGCAATTGGTTTCAACATTACTTCAACATGGTAGAATCTCAGTAATCAAAGGAAATGCAAGTGAAATTGCTGCGTTGTACGGCCTAAGTGGACTTTCAAAAGGTGTCGACAGTTTGTTAGCAGTTGCCGAAGTCCATCATTTTGCCGAAAAACTTGCACAAAACTATTCAAGTGTTGTCGTCGTTACCGGAAAAGAAGACTATATTACGGATGGCGCCAACCATCAAATTTTACCTTTGGGCGTACCACAACTCGCAGACGTGTGTGGCACCGGTTGCATGACAGCATCACTCATCGCAAGTTTTGCAGGCCTTCCGACACTCACGCCATTTGAAGCGGCCATTTTCGGCGTAAGTGCAATGGGCATTGCAGGCGAATTGAGCGAAAAAGAGCATAGTAAAAAACTAGGTCACTTTAAAGCAGGTCTTTTCGATGCACTCTACACACTTGATGACCAAACCTATTCAGATTATTTTAAAAGGGTGAAAAATATTGAAAAAATCAACGCGCTATGAAACCTATCTCGTCACCGACAGCTCCATCGTGCCAAGCGAACAATTTCTTCCCCAAATAGAAGCCATACTAGCTGCAGGGATTGATTGTTTACAATTACGTGAAAAAAACGTAGATTCACGCACATTTTATGAAACAGCACGCACAATCAAAGCATTATGTAATCACTACCATACAACATTTCTAATTAACGACCGCGTCGACATTGCCCTAGCCGTAGATGCGGATGGCGTCCATGTCGGACAGTCCGATCTTCGTTGTGATGTCGTTCGGTCAATTCTTGGAAAAGATAAAATAATCGGCGTAAGTGTACATACACTGCACGAACTTCAAACAGCCATCGCCCAAGGAGCAGATTATGTAGGCGCAGGCGCACTCTTTCCATCCGTCGCTATGATGAAAGTAAAAAATAACGCAACAACACTATC
>JBOFGC010000444.1:0-8962 GCA_051648945.1 Bacilli bacterium | reverse complement strand
GGAATGCTCCCGTGGGACAGGTAGCCAAGTATGACCCCACAGGCGCGTTTTTTCGCCGAGGAGGCATACGGCTGCCCCACAGGAAAGCGAAGGTCCCTGACGTAGCCAGACCAAACTCAAAACAAGCGCCCGCGACCAAATTACATTAGTTTTCACAGAAAAAAAGCAGATTGAACACAACCTACATGCCACAATCCACTTCCTTATCCCAAAGTCACCCCAACATTTTTCACGCGTTAAAAACACCCATCCCTAATCCATTAACTCCCTCATATCCTCTGGCAACTCACTCACAAAAGTATGTGCTTCACCCGTCACAGGATGTTGAAACTGTAAATAATGCGAGTGCAGCGCTTGCCGACGTATCACATCGACCTTTCCACCATACAAATCATCACCAACTAACGGATGACCAATATGCGTCATATGGACACGAATTTGATGGGTACGACCAGTTTCTAAGGCGATATACACTTGAGAATACATGTCGTTACTTTTTTGGACTGTCCAATGGGTGATTGCTTTTTGGCCATCACTTCGTACAGTCCGCGTGATAATGCTATCTTCACTTCTACCGATTGGTGCATCAACAGTACCCGAGAACGGTGTCATTTCACCGTGAACAATCGCTATATACTCTCTCTTCATTTTCTGTTGTTTGTGTTGCTCACTAAACAAAAAATGAACATGGCGCCATTTGGCTACAATCATTAATCCTGACGTATCCTTGTCTAATCGATTGACAAGATGCACAGTTGCACACAAACCGATTTTTTGATAATAACCGAGAATTTGATTTGCGAGCGTGCCTGTAAGTTTGTCGTAAGAAGGAATACTCGGTATACCATGTTGTTTGTTTATGACGACCAACCAATCATCTTCATAAACAATTTCAAATTTCGGCGTCTCAGCAACCATTCCTTCACTAATTTCCTCTTTTGGCCAAACCACCCGAATACAATCTCCTTCTTGGAGTACATAACGTACCGTTACTTCCTTGTCATTTACAAACAAGGCTCCACCATCAAATTTGATGGATGTAAGCGCCGCACGTGAAATGTTCTTTTCTGTTATGTATGCACGTAACAATTGACCTTGTTCACTACGATTCACTGTAAAATATTGCTCAAAATTTTCTATCATCTCTTACTCTTCTCCAACAAATGAATCTCTTACACGTTTCCAAAAAGGAAATGGTCGAAAGCGAGCAAAACGAATTTTCTCATCGCTCACTGTAAAAGTAATTGATTTCACATCACAAACACTCTGACTTAAATGATCGACAGTTAATCGAAAATCAGCATTTGTTACAGGGCGTACGACAGCACTGTGATGCTTTGGTAAAATGAGGGGCGAACCAATCGTACGGAAAATACGGTTATTGATGGAAGCCATTTCAGCAATTTGAATGGCTTCAATTGAAGGGTGGATAATCGCCCCACCAAGCGCTTTATTGTACGCTGTACTGCCAGAAGGGGTGCTCACGCACAAACCATCACCGCGAAAACGTTCAAATATCATATCTCGAATATCAACATCAACAACAAACGTACCCTCAAAACCACGTACAGTACATTCATTGAGTGCTAAGTATTGATGAACTGTTCCGGAATTTTCTTCTACAGAAATCTCCAGAAGTGGATATTGAACGATTGTGCTCGGTGTTTTAGCAATATGAATGACGAGTTTTTCAATCTCATGTCGTAACCAATCGGCATAGAAACCGAGATGACCCGTATGAACACCCACAAATGCACTCTTATCGAGTCGATGCTTGTACGTGTGAAATGCTTGTAAAAGCGTTCCATCCCCACCTACACTAATGACAAGAAAAGGATCTTCATCATTTTGCGTCCAACCAAAGTCCTTTAAATAAGACTCAATCTGTGATTTAACAGTGTTTGAATCGTTATCACCACGTGTTAAAACTGTAAACCTTTGATTTAGTGTTTGTTTCTCCACTTTCACGACAGTTTCCCCATTTCACCTATTTTCGGTCTCGATTGTCTTCACGTTTTCTTGAGAACATCGCTTGTGCTTCTTGTATTTCTTCACGAATTTTACTCATTTCCTCATCAAGTAAATACGCTGCTTGTGCCGTTCTTTGTAGCCTTGCTTTTATATCCTCTGGAAAATCTCCACAATACTTATAGTTTAAGGAATGCTCAATCGTTGCCCAAAAATTCATCGCAAGTGTCCTGATTTGGATTTCTACTAACACTTTTTTTGGTCCTTGTAACGTTTCTACAGGATAGAGAATGTGAAGATGATAGGATCGATATCCGCTCTCTTTTACTTCCGACACATAATCTCGTTCTTCAACGACTTCAAAATCGGTACGTCGTCTAAGCTGTTCTACGACAATTGGAATGTCATCTACAAATTGACACATCAACCGAAGACCCGCAATATCATACATTTCTTCAATTTGCTCTGTAGGGATTTTTCTTGTTGTCAGTTTATCTAAAATACTCGCAACGGGCTTCACACGACCTGTTACGAATTCGATAGGAGAATGTAACTCCTGGCGTTCGAATTGCGAACGCATTGCTTTCAACTTAACCTTTAGTTCATTCACCGCTTGATGATAAGGTGCTAAAAAATCTTCCCAATCTATATTCATGTATTTCACCTCGAAGTTTCTATCGCCCTTTTTCATGTCGAATACGCGAAAAACCGCAAGTATATACTTTCTATTGTTTGCAGATAAGGACAATGTCTATGCGCATGCTGTTCATCAGACATGTTTGCGTAGTTCTACATTTGTAGTACACTATAAGTAGTTACTCTCTACAAAAATTACAACATAAAGTTACCCAAGGACTTACTAAAAATTAATTTATTCCCATCAATAAAATACCATAGCTTGTACATAATTTCTATTAGAAAAAGAAAAGGATGGCGAACTTATCTATGAAAGAGTCAATTGAAATCGAATTTAAAAACATTCTCACTAAAAATGAATACACTACACTTGTACAACATTTCTTTCCCAATGAAGCAGATTTTTTCACACAAACAAATTACTACTTTGAAACAAAAAATCACGCCTTACGTGCTAGTAAACAGGCGTTACGTATTCGCTATTGCGATGGAATCTATACTGCAACATTAAAATCACCCCTTACGACTGGTTTATTAGAAACAGATTGTGTGCTTACAAAGGAAGAAGCGCATGCTATTTTACATGAAGGAATGACATACGAAATCACTACATTCGGTGACCTCCTACGTAAGGCATTACCCGAGACGCATAACTGGGTACTTATGGGGCATCTTTGCACAAAAAGAGCGGAAACACCGTATAAAGGGGGAACACTCGTTTTAGACGAAAGTACCTATTTCAACTGTTCTGACTATGAAGTAGAATATGAAGTAACCGACTACAACACTGGTTTTGCATCGTATCGTGGTTTACTTTCCACGTTTGAAATCCCAGAACGTCCAACTAAAAATAAAGTTGCGCGATTTTTCGAGGAGTATAACAAAACAGGAGGACATTGAAATGACGATGAACGTCCAAAGAGTGCAACAACAAACGCAAGCTTTACAAACAAGAAATACAACAAAAAACACACAATTTTCGGAAACACTTGAGCGAGTTCAATCTGATGGACTAGTCGCTAAAGTATCTGATTATATTAATCCAAATTTAAACGCATTGTCATATAAGGAGCTCGTCTCGATTTCACAACAAATTGCCGAAATGCCGCTCACAAATGTCATAGCGCCTAACGTCGAGCAAACGATGAACATCCCGTCAGACATATCAAACGCTTCAATGCCTAGTCTCTATGACGATATTATTTCGGAAATGGCTAGTAAACATAATGTCGACCCTTTACTTATTAAATCCATTATCAAGCACGAATCTAATTTCAATCCCGATGTTGTTAGTTCCGCTGGTGCTGTTGGACTCATGCAACTAATGCCCATTACAGCAGAAGCTACAAATGTAACAGACCGTCGTGATGTACGCCAAAACATTGAAGGTGGAACAAAATACATACGACGTATGCTCGACAAGTATGACGGAAATTTAACCTTGGCACTCGCTGGCTATAACGCCGGCCCAGGGAATGTTGCTAAATATGGCGGTGTCCCTCCTTTCAAGGAAACTGAAAATTACATACGTAAAGTGACAACGACATACGACGCATTACGTAGTCAAACTCTTTAAAAGACGAAGAATCCTAGTTCCAAAAAAGGATTCTTCGTCTTTTTTACGAATATTTCTAAAAAAGACGTTTTTATAGTTAAGTTATTCACAAACTGTTAGATTTTCTACAATGCATATCGCTTTTCAGTACAGACTTTTTACTATATAGTAAAGAAGTATTATCAGACAGGAGGTCAAGACGTGCAATCTTTTTACGAACATATTGGTGGAGAACGGACTGTGCAGCAACTTGTGGATACCTTTTACGATATCGTTGCTAAAGATTCCACTTTGAATGTACTGTTTCCAGAAGACTTTACTGAAACGAAACGCAAGCAGACACAGTTTTTAACACAATTTTTTGGTGGACCTAGTCTGTATTCAGACGAACATGGACATCCGATGTTACGTCGTCGACACATGCCTTTTCCAATATCGAAAAACGAAGCGATTGCTTGGTTAGCTTGTATGCAGCAAAGTGTAGACTGTTTAGACATTACAGATGAAGCGAAACAGTTTATGATGCAACGCTTTCAAGCGACAGCAACTCATATGATAAATCATGGCGATACAAATTTAAGTAGTGGTGACTAGTATGAATATGAAATTAAAAAAAGAATACCAAGCGCACAAAGCGATTGATGCTCTACTTTTTGTGGACCCCTTATGTCCTGATGCGTGGGCATTTGAGCCGACTGTTAAACGATTGCATTTAACGTACGGCACCTATATTAACTTTCGTGTTGTTTTAGTAACAAATTTATGGAAAATGAACAGCTCACGTTTTCACCCTGTGAGCAATCCTTTTCATAAGTGGTTAGAAGTAGCCAGAAGCAATGGAATGAGCTGTGTTCTACCTAAAAAAAGCGATAGTCCGATTAACGCACCACTCATTCCGCTTTTAGCAATTAAAGCAGCACAGTTACAAGGCAAAGCAAAAGCCGTTGTTTTTATGCGTCGCTTGCAAGAACGACTTTTTCTTGATGGTCAAGACGTTTCACATGCTGACGTGCTTTTAGAATGTGCAGCAAATGCCCATCTAGATTTGAAAGAATTTCGTAAAGATGTACATGACGAAGCTACGTTACGTATGCTTTATGATGACTTCACGCTTGCAAAAGAGCTTGATATACAAAAGAATACGACTGTCGTTATGTATCATTATTTTTCAGCAAAAGAAGGAATTAGAATTCCTGGTCCACATCCTTTTTTCGTTTACGAACAAATCATTACTGAATTGCTTGGTCAAAATGCTGACCCAAGCCCTTTACCAGAATTGATAAACTTTTTGAGTATACAGAAATTTGTCGCTACATGTGAAATACAGGAAATCTACGGATTTGACTTGTCTGAAATTTCAAACTATTTTAAACCTTACATCGAACAAGGCCTAGTGAGCCCGCTTCAGTATGGAAATCAATTGTTTTGGATTTATGGAAAGTGTGATTTATAGCATTGAAAAAAGCACACCGGTCAAGCCGATGTGCTTTTTTCAACGTCTTTTCAGACATCAAAGGGGATGGGAGAAATTTTCACGATCAAACAAAGGGGTATATGTTTTTATGTGAAAAAGTTCACATCATTACTATAATCCTCAATGTCTTTATTTACAACCCCGCCCCCACATGTTTCACATATTCGTCAAAAAGAATTGTATTTCTATGACAAATGTTTACTTTTCTTGTAGTAATTGTTCGAGTTCATCAACATATTGTTCAAATATCTTCATCGCTTCTACAATTGGTGTTTCCGTCGTCATATCGACTCCAGCATGTCTCAAGACATCGAGTGGCGCTGCACTGCAACCCGCACTTAAAAACTCTTTATACTGTTGGACCGCTTCATCACCTTCTTCAAGAATACGTTTGCTTAAGGCCATCGCTGCACTAAATCCAGTTGCATATTGAAACACATAGTAATTGTAATAAAAGTGTGGAATTCGCGCCCATTCAATCCCGACTTCTTCATCAACAACAATCGATGGACCATAATATTTCACATTAAGTTCGTGATACCACGCTGACAAAGCTTCTGCCGTCAACGGCTCACCCGCTTGATCTTTTTCATGAATAAGATGCTCAAATTCCGCAAACATTGTCTGACGGAAAACAGTTGCACGAAACGCCTCAAGAAAATGATTTAACAAATACATACGTTCTTGTTTGCTTTTTGTACGTTTTAATAAGTAATCATTTAGAATCGCTTCGTTTGTTGTACTTGCTACTTCAGCAACAAAAATCGAATAGTCACCGTACACATAAGGTTGATTACTTCGTGTTAAATAACTATGAACAGAGTGACCAAATTCATGTGCAAGTGTAAAAAGGTTGTCTACATTGTTTTGCCAATTCATTAGAATGTAAGGATTTGTTCCGTATGTGCCTGATGAATATGCACCACTACGTTTTCCTTCATTTTCATACACATCGACCCAACGATTTTCAAACGCTTCTTTTAAAATTTCAATATAATCTTCACCAAGTGGCGCTAACCCTTCGAGGAGATGATTCTTCGCTTCTTCATACGTCACTTTCATTTCAACTTCAGGAACGAGCGGCGTATATAAATCGTACATACGAAGTTCTTCTAACCCCATCACTTGTTTACGCAACGCTACATAACGATGAAGTAATGGTAAGTGCTCGTGAATCGCTTCAATTAACTGATCATACACAACTTCTGGAATATCATTTTCTGAAAGTGCACATTCTCGTGCATTTTTATATTTACGTACTTTGGCATAGAAATTATCTTTCTTCACTGCACCTGTAAGCGTTGCTGCTAACGTATTTTTATATTGCCCATACGTACTATACATAGAATCAAATGCCGCTTTACGTACATTACGATCTTTGTTTTCAAGCAATGTCATATATCTGCCATGCGTTACTTGAATCTCTTCTCCGTCAGCATCTGTAATTGATGGAAATTTAATTTCTGCGTTATTTAACATACTAAACGTTGATGATGATGCACTAAGCGGATTAGCCGCAAGCGCTAGAATTTCTTCTTCATTTTTACTTAAATAGTGCTCTCGCTCTCTAACAATTTCTGAAATTGCTTGCTTATATAGACGTAATTGTTCGTTTTCCTCAAAATAACGTTGTAGGTCTACATCTGACAATGTGAGTAATTCAGGAACAAACCAAGCGCTATGGCTCGCTGCTTGTGAATACAACGTTCTCGCTTTACTATTCATACCTTGATAAAAAGCATTACTAGCATCTTGATCTGAGCGCATATGCGCGTATGTATAAAGCTTTCCAATGCTCTCATAAATCTCATCACGTTTTTTCAATACAGTTAACAGCGTCATTGCACTATTTCCTAAAGTACCTTGTCCATTTGACAGTTGAACAATTATACTAGCTACCGTTTCATATTGTTTTTGCCAATCTTCATCTGTAGCGAAAATATCTTCTAATCTCCACGTATCCTCAACCTTCACTTCACTTCGTTTTGGTAATTTTTTTTGTTTTTCTACCATTTCAGTTCTCCTTATCTTTCACTGTAATGAACCATTACTTACTAATTATTATATTCTGAAAAAAGATTTTCGTATAGCATTTCCTATTCTTTTTTACATTTACTTCAATAGTGTATGTGCTTCCTTCTTTTTTCATGCAATCCACTTCACAGAGTAGCGTTAACCACTGCACAACACTCTTTTTGTACTGAGGTTCACATAACGGAAGCATATTTCGCTTAATTTGCTTTCTTTGTTCCATTTCATCCATATAATAGAGAACATCTCCTAACGTAAACGTGCTATTTTGATTCAAAATTCTCCACAAGTACCACTGCCAAACGGACGGATGCGTTGCATAGTATAGATTGATTGAACTAGGTACAGGTAAGTAAGGCGGCAAATCATTACTTCTTAAGTTTTCATTATATAACCATGCATTGAATTCATACGGACGTACAACCGGAGGCTTATTCATCCACTTCTCAATATGATTGTTCCATCTTATTTCGACTTCATCCTGATTCAGCACTTCACTACTTGTTTTGTTCGTCGCAATGTCTGTGCTTTGTAGTTTATACGCTAAAAAATTACGCGTAGTTAATGATGATATAAGCCACCATTTTTCAATGACATTGCGACGGTCACATAAGAAACGAATGATAAACTTTTCTTTCTCCGGTGCAATGCACATGACGTATGTAGCACTTAGCGTTGTCGTATTATTTGTTGTTTTTACATTACGATTGGATAATAACCATACTTGTTCAATTTTTTGTTTTTGATATTTACGGACACGTTGTAACATCGTGCTTGGAGGAATACTTGAGCATTGGATTTCTACTGCGGTTGCTGGTTTATGGATGAAAATATCTGCGCGCATATTCTGAGGTGAAAATGTATATTCAATCGTAGTGGTAAAGCCATTTTTGTTGAGGAGAGTTGCAATTTTTTGTTTTAAATCGGCGTGTGTTTTTCCTTCTCCACCGCTATGTTCTGTTGGTGATATTTTTCGTGCCTTACATCCGACGTTTGGGTGTGCGACATGTGCTCTTTTCATTTTGCCTTGTTTCCATAGAAGTTGTTCTCCGCATGTTATACAAAAGAGTGGGGTTCCTTGTGACTTTTCGATGATGGATGGGATGAGTGGGATGATTTCGCCTTTTGAATTTTTGGCGTAGCGCATGGATAATTCTCCTTTTCTATGAAAATATATGGTGGCTCGCGTATGTTTGTGCGGAACTGGGGTACTGCGCCAGGCAACTCCGCTTTCCTGTGGGGCGGCCGTGTGCCTCCTCGTCGCGGTAAAGCTGCTCCTGTGGGGTCACACGTTTCCG
>JBOFGC010000443.1:0-1923 GCA_051648945.1 Bacilli bacterium | reverse complement strand
TGAAGCAGAAGGAAGTGCAGCGATTGTACGTGGCGAACCGATTGCAAATCCAGAAACAATTGCAACAGCAATCCGCATCGGAAATCCTGCAAGCTGGGATTTTGCAGTTGCTGCAGCAACTGAATCAAACGGTAAAATCGATGAAGTAACAGATGAAGAAATTTTAGAAGCGTATGGCATTTTAGCAAACGAAGAAGGCATTTTCTGCGAGCCTGCATCAAGTGCATCATTTGCTGGCGTGTTAAAACAATTAAAATCTGGTGAAATTAAACAAGGTCAAACGGTTGTTTGTGTGTTAACAGGTAACGGCTTAAAAGATCCGAATGTAGCAATTGGCTATAAAGATTTCACACCAATCACACTTGAAAATGATGAAGAAGCTGTACGCACGTACATTTCAGGAGTTGTGACTTCATGATGAGCGACAGTCATATGTTACGCATTGTTGTACCCGGTAGTACAGCAAACCTCGGCCCAGGATTTGATTCTCTTGGGCTTGCGGTGAATCGGTATGTTACGCTTGAAGTAAGAGTTCATGATACATGGGTGTTTGAACCCATCGGCGAAGTGTTAGCTGACGTCCCAAGAGATGAAAGTAATTTTATTTGTGAAGTAGCACAAGCCGTTGCCAAACAAAAAAATGTAGATTTACCACCTTGCTACGTGAAAGTGTACAGCGATATTCCACTCGCACGTGGACTCGGTTCAAGTGCAAGTGCGATCATTGCAAGTATCGAACTCGTGAATCAAATGTGTGATTTACAATTAACAGACCAAGAAAAATTAGAGTTAGCGTTTCCTTTTGAACGCCATGTCGACAATGTAGGCGCCTCATTATATGGCGGTTTCATTGTAGGGAATGAAGTTGCGAACGAAGTATATTGTCTGTCTTTACCAGTTCCAGAAGTCGATATCATCGCAATCATACCGAGCTATCATTTAAAAACGGTAGCAGCGCGCTCCGTTTTACCAGCTGAAGTATCTTTTTCTTATGGCGTTGCAGCAGGTGGAAGAAGTACATTATTGCTCGGTGCATTTTTAACAGGAAACTACAAAGTCGCAGGTCAAATGATGATGAATGATTTATACCATCAGCCGTTCCGTGTCGAATTAGTACCAGAACTTGAAAAAATGTTAGCGACAGCAGAGCGCTATGAACATTTATATGGTGTTGCGTTAAGTGGAGCAGGACCTACAGTGCTCGTCCTTGCGGAAAAAGGAAAAGGTTTAGTACTACAACAACAGTTAGCAGAAGTATTCACAGCGTGTGAAGTCGCTTTACTATCTGTGGATCAAAAAGGCGTTACATACACTTGGGAAGAAATGACGTTACAATCATAAAAGCAATCCGAATGTCAGATAATGGACATTCAGATTGCTTTTTTTTTTGAGACCAAGTCGATGAAGGATGTGGACATTTTTACGAGGCATAAATACTCACTTAAAGTAAAATGGATAATTCTTACTAAAGTTATATGGATATAATATGTTGACCAGTATAAAATAAAGATAGAATATGCGCGAGAACCCAATAATTTACATAGAACATAACCATGAACGCGAGCGAAGTCTTTTTCACAACCCATACATGAAATGGTTTAACGCGGGCTCAAATTCCGAGCAAAGTGTTATGAAGTCGTCTGGCGTAGTAACACTAACCACCGCATATAGTTCTCGCGTAACTAGATAGTTTTCATAGAAAATCACCATGAAACGAGAGGCTGCCTTTTTCACAACCCACGGATGAAAAGGTTTTAACGCGACCATGAACACTTCGATGAAGGGTACGAAGACAGGCAACGGAGACTCCCGTGGAATCAGGCGGAAACGTGTGACCCCACAGGCGCGGTTTTTCGCCGAGGAGGCACACGGCCGCCCCGAAAGGCACGCGGAGTTGCCTGGCGCAGTACCCCAAGCTCCGCA
>JBOFGC010000442.1:0-3819 GCA_051648945.1 Bacilli bacterium | reverse complement strand
TAAATAGCTTCTGAACCGCCCTTTGAAACTTTGTATGTTTCATGAAAAACACCGACACTGCCATTATTCTTCACTTTCGCATTGTATGCAGCCCAGGCTGTTGCGTGCTTATTTTCATGTGCATAATGAATGAGCTCGTCGAAACTTCGCCAATATTGAACAAGTACGATTTTACGCCATCCTATTAAATATTCTGTATGTAAAAAGCCAAGTTGTTTGTTTTGATATAGTTCTTTGATCATCGGTCCCATGGTGCTTACAACGGGTATCCATTTCCAAAACTTCAAGATAGAATTGATACGCATACCAATAATAAAAACCACAAGTTCTTCATCTTTCGATTGTGCCACATACCGACCTTTGAAAATCGTTGCGCCCATTAGCTTTTTTCTCCTTAGATTAGAATATTTATAACATCTTAAGTGTAACATAGCTCAATGTACGTTCGTTTAAAATTTAATTGGATTTGTTCGATAAGATTACATAATTACTAATTTTCATTTATAAATATACGCTTTTTTCTATAATTTCGAACGGATATGGAATGAAAACGAATGTAATGTTCGGTTTTGAACTCAGTTTAAGCGGTGGTTTGTTAAAATGTTCGTATTTTCTGTTGACGGGTATCGATTTCTGTTGTAAGATTAAGATATAATAAAACAAGACATCACAACCTTCGTATAAGACTAATAATATGGATTAGTCGTCTCTACCTAGCTGCCGTAAATAGCTTGGCTACGAAGTGTTAACTGAATTGAACGGATAATAGAGTCATAGTGTATATGTATGACGATTCAGGGAGCACTTCTGTATGCAATTTTACAGAAGTGCTCTCTTTTTTTGTTGCTATGACGACTACAAACACCATGAAGAACGACAGTTTCACCCGCATTGTATTTGTTGCGGTGTCTAGTTAATACTTTTTGAAAATTTTATATTTTTAGAGTTTCGGAGGAGAAAAACATTATGAACAAGTTTTTTAAACTGGACGAACTAAACACAAACGTTCGTCGTGAAGCACTCGCAGGTTTTACTACATTTTTAGCAATGGCCTATATTCTTTTCGTTAACCCAGCAACACTTTCGTTAGCAGGTATTGAAGGAGTAGAAGGGATTCCACAAGGAGCAGTATTCGTAGCTACAGCATTAGCAGCAGCGGTAGGCTCAATTATGATGGGTCTGTATGCAAACTATCCAATTGCACTTGCGCCGGGGATGGGAATTAACGCATTTTTTGCTTTCACAGTTGTTTTACAATATGGTATTCCATGGCAAACAGCATTAGCGGGAACGTTAGTATCAGGATTATTATTTATCCTGTTAACAGCAGCAGGTATTCGTGAAAAATTAATTAACGCTATTCCAGCAACATTAAAATATGCAGTAGCAGCAGGTATCGGATTATTTATCGCATTTATTGGTTTCCAAAATTCAGGCATTATTATTTCAAATGAAAATGTACTTGTTGGACTAGGTGATATAAAATCTCCCGTAACATTACTAGCAATCTTTGGTTTAGTGGTTACAATCATTCTCATGGCTCGAAAAATCCAAGCAGCGATTTTTATTGGTATGGCAGTAACTTCAATCGCAGGTATTATTATTGGTCAAATTGATTTACCAAGTGCTGTAATTAGTGCGCCACCAAGTATTGGTGAAACATTCGGTGTTGCCATCCAAAATCTACCGAACGTTTTCACAAGTGAAATGTTAATTGTTATTTTGACATTCTTTTTCGTAGATTTCTTTGATACGGCAGGCACGCTTGTAGCAGTAGCAAACCAAGCGGGACTTATGAAAGATGACAAATTACCACGTGCAAACAAAGCGTTATTAGCAGATTCAATGGGTACAGTAGTTGGTGCGATTTTCGGTACTTCAACAAACACATCATATATTGAATCAACAGCAGGTGTAGCGGTAGGCGGACGTTCGGGTTTAACTGCAGTATTTACAGGGATTTTCTTCTTGTTAGCGTTATTCTTCTCGCCGTTATTATCAGTAGTAACGGGTGCAGTAACAGCGCCTGCATTAATTATCGTAGGTATTCTTATGGTAGGTGCGCTTTCTAATATTAAATGGAATGAGTTCGATGAAGCGGCACCAGCATTCTTCACAATCATTATGATGCCACTTGCATACAGCATCTCAACTGGTATCGCAGTAGGATTTTTATTCTACGGACTAGTAAAAGTAGCTTCAGGTAAAGCGAAAGAAATTAGCCCGATTCTTTGGGTGATGATGCTAATCTTCGTATTTTACTTTGTGACTTTACCAGGACATTAATAGGGATTTAAGCAGTTCGTCTTTTGGATGAACTGCTTTTTTGTTATTCTATAGCAATGTAGAGGTGATAAAATGATTGGAAGTAATGAAGTAAACAAAGTAATTAGAAAGATACTTTCTCCAGAACTAAGGCGGATAGGTTTTCAAAAGGTAAACACACGTCATAACTATTTTTATAAGGATTCGGTAATATGGGTCATAGATATTACAGCGATTGGTGCTTATTCATCAAGTATTTCAGATTGGCCTCCTGCATCAGTATTTGTTGAAATTGGAGTTTATATAAAAGACTGTCCGCTTTTTCACGAAACAAAAATAAAAATGAGTAAAGCAGGAGAAGTTCTACCTAAGTATTATCAATGTACGCTTACAAAAACTTTGGAAACATCACTAAATCAATGTAGATATACAGAGAACGTACGAAATCCTAAAGGGAGAGAAAGAAAAGATTGGTGGTGGATACATCCAGATGGTTCAAATATAGAAGAAGTGATAACAGATATTGCAAGTGTTTTTTTAAACGAAGGATTGCCTTGGTTAGAACAACGTTCAAACTTGAATGAGGTATTGAATGAGTTGCAAAAGACGCGAGAATGGAGAGGAAAGTATCATTATTGCATGCATATCGCAGAAAAATTAGGTGATAAAGATGCTTTTCTTCTATATAAAGGATTATATGAAGAATATAAGTAGAGAAGGTGTTAAGGGTGCAATGGTCAAAACTAAAGCAGCATTTCATGCAGTATGTAATTCCTGAATTAAGAGACTGCATTGATATTCATGTTACTCGATATCGTCGAACCCACGATGAACGACATGAGATTTGGATAACAGTCGACGGAATCAAAATATGTGGTGGAGGTTATGATTCCTACCGAATGACGGACTTTTGTGTAGTTCTAGACAAATCAGTTTCAGACATCGAACATAGCATAATGCGGGGTGATCATGATGATTTTTTCGCACTGAACATTGAGAACATAGATGTTAGAACAATTATGAATAATGGCATACATGATACGAGTCACTTTACAATTATAATGAAGGATTATAGTAACGTGGCTTTTGTCGATATCCTGCATTCAAATCATCCAATATACTTTGCATTCGGTTTAGTTGATCGTAGACTGGGGAAAAGAAGGTTTGAGAGGTTATATTTAGCAGATCATCCACATCCGCTTGTTCAGGAGTTTTATAAACTGAGAGCTAAATGCTTTGCGAAATAGTAATAAGCTGAGCGGATGAAATTATTTCGAAATAGTTATTGACCTTTGCCTATCGGAATGGTAAAGTAATACAAGTCAGCAAGACAAGAGCAAAGAAGAAAACATTTGATGTTGACTTCGAGTTGTTAAAATGCTAAGATAATCAAGTTGCTTTTGAAAGAAGGCGCATAAGAAATTGTACTTTGAAAACTAAACAAAACGACAGCGTAAACTTTATAAACTACTATTTAAGTAGTTATCAATTTTTACTTTTTAATTATTTGAGCTTACTCAAACAATTCTTTTATGGAGAGTTTGATCCTGGCTC
>JBOFGC010000441.1:0-3010 GCA_051648945.1 Bacilli bacterium | reverse complement strand
CTTTTCAGTCCGAGTTAGGTTGTACAACAATGAATTCTTCCTATGACCTAAAGGCCTTTTTCTACTTTCGTATGCAAGGGTACGCGGATTAGATGGTGCACAAAAACTTCTCTGATCAAAATGGACATGTCTTCGTGGAAACAAATCATTCACTAATTTTGTATACATTTCGCATAACTCATTTTTAGTTGTTATTTGGTAAAAAACTTCTGATTTTCTTAGCATTGTAAAATATGTTGTAAACTCTAATGCTTGGTATTCCCTATACATCCTCAAAAAATAGATATATAAATAAAGCAAAAATATAATGAAGAAATATTGCTCACCTATTACGACAAATGCATAGGAAAATACAAGCGAATACAAAAAATCAGGCAACTCGCTCCGGAATGAAATTAAAGTAAATTTTTTTATTTCCCCACAACAATAGGGTTGAATAAGCGTGAAAAACAAATAGACCGAACAATAGCTGATTGCACTTGCAAGAAATACGGACCTCGCTGAAAAGATATCTTGAAAATGATCACTGATTAAATAAACAAAAACCATACAAACAATACTTCGTAAACTGTTGAAGACCATTGCTGGTGCAACGAGAGTCATTAGGTTATTGTTTCGATAGCGATATAACACTGAGTACGAAGAGAGTAATTGTAAAACCATCCATTCTGCAATAAATCCGTAATGGAAAAATATCATAAATTGCACACCACTTTGTAATAAACTATCCTGTTTGTTAATACCAAGGGGTAGCGTCGCACACATAATACTTAAAGCAATATAACACCATGCCATAATCCTATTCTCAAGTTGAAAATGTAAGGTGAGAAACATCCATAGTACAACGAAAACGAAGAACATCCACAACAAATGCCTACTATAATTACATTCTTTTTCCATCATATTTGCCTACCGTATTTCGTCCTTTTAATTTTGCATCATGATAGAGTGCATAATCCGCATCTTGCAACACTTGACGCTCAAATATTTCGCCAATTCCAAATGAAGTCCATCCAATACTCACTGTAACATGTAACTTGCGTTCTGTTTTACTACCTACTAAGTAATTTTTCGTCGTAAAGTGGTAGTTCTCTACGTATTTACGAAACGAATGAAGCAATGAAGGTGCCATATGAACATACACCCGGTGAAATAAGAGTGCGAACTCTTCTCCACCAATGCGGTACGAATTTGCATAAGGCTCAAAAAAAGAGGTGAGAAGCGCACCAAATTGAACAAGCACATCATTCCCCGCTGCATGGCCGTACGTATCATTGATTTGTTTAAAAAAATCTAAGTCCATCACAGCAAAAACAGCTTTACCTCTTATTTCCAATTTCTCTAACGTATTAAATCGCTTATGAAGAACTTCCCGCGTATATACTTTCGTTAATTCATCCATGCCAATAATCGAGTTTATACAATTATGTACAGCACTTCGTCGGAGCAGTTCTTCAAATCGCATACTAATGTATGTAAGTAATTTTATCGTTGATGGCGTAATCGCCTTCCAAGCGTCACTATAGTAAACAATGATTCCCTCGTGCTTACCATAATGATTCATTTCATACGTAGTAAACGAAGTTATATTCTCGACTTTCAAATAATTGAGACAGCGCAAACACATGAACTCATTTCGTATTGCTTCATATGGATTTCGAATACTATCGATATAGTCCAAAAAGCCATTATCCAATATTTCTACTTCTATTTGAGAAACACTTAGTATGAGCCAATTAGGTTTCCACATCTGAAAATAGTGTGATGACAAATAGAATTTCATTTTAATTTTCGGTGTACATTGCTCCATTATTTTTTGGAATTTCAAAAAACTAAGGACGATATCCTCAATGATAAATAAATCACCTGTTTGCGTAATCATCTCTTCATAAATTTGATTGTCAATAATAAAAAACTGTATGACTTGATACATGTGATAGGTTACTAAAAAAACGAAAAGTATAAAACAATACAAAAAAATATGGTCTTCATGAAACGCATATAATGCGCTCATCGTAACGAGACATGTCCAAATGAAATGAACTACACCCATAAAAGAATGTTTGATTAGATAGGTCACATTAATCTCTAACTGTGCAATATATTGGTCTAAAATAAAAACAAGCCATTCAAAGAAAAAACAATACAGAACAAACAAATATACCGTGTCAATCGGCTCTCCCATTCTTTCGATTGGATAGAACATCGCGAAACTCACGGACAGAAGCAACTGCTTAACACTTAATGGTACATACGTATTGAATGAGCCATCTTTGGAATGTTTTCTTATCTCGACGAGTAGGATAATAAGTTGTGAAAGTAAAATTTCAGACTCAATTCCCCAAAACACGGTAATACAAGCCATTGAAGCAATAAAAAAATATTTCGGGATGTGGTATAAACTATCCGCATAGACCATAACGACAACATTCATCATCAATAACAGTGTCAGTTCGATGGGCCGTGCAAGCAATGAATCGTTCCCAATCACAGTAATCAACAATAACAAGAAAATTATGAAACAAAAATACAAATAGCCATACGCTTTCTTTACTATTTCTCGCATAGCACAATCCTAATCACTTTTTTACTAGTTTACCCAATCGTACTTCAATTATCACGTCCACCCGAAATACTTCCCCTTTAATTTATCGATGAACATCGACGTAAAAAAACATCTACACAGAAATAATATCCCATGTAGATGTTTGAACACCTGCTATTTACGACGGCGTAACTTTGCTTTTAATTGCCAAATTTTTGATTGTACACGACCAAGACGCGAGCGTCGTAGAACTGTGTAAGAATGTTGAAGTTGCTCTACATCCGTAATCGCCTTTGCTTCACGTTCATAAAATCCTTGTAATTGCTTTAATAATTCAAGATGCGCTTCCTTTGTTAAAAACAGTTCTTCTTGTAATTTTTGCACACAATAATTTGTTTGAATTTTAGATTGTTCATTTGCTTCGTCTGTTACTTCTGTCTGATTTCTTGAGTAGAATACTTCCAT
>JBOFGC010000440.1:0-2075 GCA_051648945.1 Bacilli bacterium | reverse complement strand
TGAATTTTCGTAAGTGTCCGTTCCGTCAGGCACCTTCGCTTTCCTGCGGGGCACGCCGCGAGCCTCCTCGTCGCGATAAAACTGCTCCTGTGGGGTCTCGCTTGGCGGCCTTTCCCGCGGGAGTCTTCGGCGCCTGACTCCACTACCACTTTCCAGAATAAAGAGCGCGCGGCCTCTTTTTCATACGTGGTTGTGAAAAAGGGCTACGCTCGCGTTCATGGTTATGTTCTAGACAAATAATTCCGGCTCGCGTATGTTGGTTTTTCTTTCACAATATCACTTTGGTAGTTGTGTGATGGTTTTTGTTGTACTATTAGAAAAAGTAGGAATTTTGGTTTTTTTAGGGGGATTTTTGATGAATATGTTAAGTGCTGAACAACATTTATTTCCTCATATGGGAAATGTCATTCATACGAGTGATCGTGACGTGCGTGTTGTGGCGCGTTTTGAGGAGCCGCTTGTTGTTGTTTTGGATAATGTTTTGAGTAAAGAAGAGTGTGAACATATTATCGAATTAGCTTCTGAACAGATGAAGCGGTCTAAGGTTGGTTCCAGTCGGGATACGTCTTCGATTCGAAATAGTAGTAGTACGTTTCTTCCTGAGCATGGTAGTGCGAACGTGCTTACGATTGAAAAACGTGTGGCAGAGATTATGGGAATTCCGTATTCGCATGGCGAGGGGTTACAAATTTTAAATTATGCGATTGGGCAAGAGTATAAAGCGCATCACGACTATTTTAAAGCGGGGTCTAAAGCAGCTGCGAATCCTCGTATTAGTACGCTTGTTATGTATTTGAGTGATGTTGAAGAAGGGGGAGAAACGTATTTCCCTCACTTAAAATTAAGCGTTAAGCCTCAGCAAGGGATGGCTGTTTATTTTGAGTATTTTTATGATAGCGAAGCGTTAAATGAGCAGACTTTGCATGGTAGTGCGCCTGTTGTTGTCGGAAATAAATGGGCGGCTACGCAATGGATGAGAAGACAAGCGACGAAATAATTCCCGATAAAAAAAGCGGAGAATAGTAGCTATCCTCCGCTTTTTTCTTATGCCTTTTTATTTTTCTTCAGTACTGCGAGTAACAATCCACCAACGAGTGCACCGATTACAACAGATAATAAATACAACGCCATGCTCATTACAACCGAACCTGCGCCAGAAACGAGTGGGAATACGAACAATCCACCATGAGGCGCTGGGAGCGCAATGTTGAAGAACATTGTCAAACCGCCACCAACTGCCGCACCGACGACAGATGCTGGAATAACACGTAATGGGTCAGCTGCTGCGAATGGAATTGCGCCTTCTGTAATGAATGAAAGGCCCATAACATATGCCACTTTCCCTGCTTCGCGTTCTTGTTTTGAGAACGCTTTTGGAGCAAACACTGTTGAAGCGAGTGCTACGACAAGTGGTGGTACCATACCACCGGCCATAATCGCAGCCATAACTTCTTGATTTCCCGCTGCAAGTGCTGCAATACCGAACGCATACGCCGTTTTATTTAACGGACCACCCATATCAACGGCCATCATACTACCAAGAAGTATACCGAGTACAATTGCATTTGTGCCACCAAGACTATTTAATAATGCCATAATCCAATCCATAATTGCTGAAACAGGAGCGTTTACAAACAATAGCATAATCATCCCTGTAATGAATGAACCGAGCAACGGATACAGAAGTACAGGTTTAATTCCTTCAAGCGACTGCGGTAATTTTTGCAATAATTTTTTCAGTAAAACAACGGCATAACCCGCTAAGAAACCGGCAATTAATCCACCTAAAAACCCTGCATTTCCGTTCGCTGCAAGCACACCACCAACAAAACCTGGCGCTAAACCTGGACGGTCTGCAATCGAACTTGCGATGAACGCCGCTAATACAGGGACGAGTAGACCAAATGCAGCATCACCAATTGTTTTTAATTGGGCTGCAAATGTGTTATACGTCGGGTCGTTTGGATCAAAAGCATTGGCTCCAAACATAAAGCTAAACGCAATAAGTAGTCCACCTGCAACAACGAGTGGTAACATTGCACTTACGCCACTCATTAAATGCTTGTAAAAGCCTG
>JBOFGC010000439.1:0-5482 GCA_051648945.1 Bacilli bacterium | reverse complement strand
CGCCTTCAAAGAGTACGCGCTTGCCTGCATCTAATGCGTCATTTAAGATCACTGACGTATCACATACATACTTCGCAAACTGTTGACCATATTCATAATACTCTTCTAAGAATGATTCTGGGTCAACTGGTTGTGCATCGTAAAGTTTCGTAAACACTTCATTTTTCTCTGCAATATTACGGCGAACTTTATCGAAGAACTCTTCTTTGTCTAAAAGGTCTGCAATACGAATACCAACGCGTGCAGCCTTGTCCATGTATGCAGGTCCGATACCTTTTTTCGTTGTACCAATTTTGTTTGCGCCTTTACGATTCTCTTCTAATTCATCTTGAACTAAATGATAAGGCAGAATTACGTGTGCACGATTTGAAATTTTCAAATGGTCTGTACTCACGCCATGTCCGTGTAAATAAGCAATTTCTTGAACAAGCGCTTTCGGGTCGATAACCATTCCGTTTCCTAGTACGCAATCTTTTTCGCTATAAAAAATCCCTGATGGAATTAAGTGTAATTTATATTTCTTTTCATTAAATTCAATTGTATGACCTGCATTGTTTCCGCCTTGATAACGCGCAACTACTTCGGCTTCTTTTGATAAAAAGTCTGTAATCTTCCCTTTACCTTCGTCGCCCCACTGTGTACCTACAACTACTACTGAAGTCATAATTGTACCTCCATACATTTTTATTATATTTCCATTTGTAAGTGTATCAACTTCAATGCTATCCGTCAATTAAAAAACGAACATTAAGGTTATATAACATTATTTTTGTTCGTATATTTTCCGAAACTAAAAAAGAAGTACAGCTTTTTAGGCTATACTTCCTTATTTTACGCTTCTTGATGTGTTTTACTCACATTTACAAATTTATTAAACTCTTTCACAAAAGCAAGCTCAACTGTACCAACCGGACCGTTACGCTGTTTGGCAATAATAATCTCAATAATATTGTTTTCTGTTTCTTTGTCGTAGTAATCCTCACGATATAAAAACGAAACAATATCAGCATCTTGCTCAATACTTCCTGACTCACGAATGTCACTCATCATCGGTCGTTTGTCTTGACGTTGCTCTACGCCACGTGACAACTGACTCAGTGCGATAACGGGTACTTTTAATTCACGTGCAATGGCTTTTAATGTACGAGAGATTTCCGATACTTCTTGTTGACGATTTTCACGACTATTGCCATTTCCTTGAATCAATTGTAAATAGTCGATTAAAATCATTCCTAAACCTTTTTCTTGTTTCAAACGACGACATTTCGAACGAATTTCACCAATACGAATGCCTGGTGTGTCATCAATGTAAATGTTTGCATTCGATAAACTGCCGACAGCCATCGTTAGTTTTCGCCATTCTTCGTCTGTTAGTTTGCCTGTACGTAAGTTTTGCGCATTGATATTTCCTTCTGCACACAACATACGCATTACAAGTTGGTCCGCGCCCATCTCTAGTGAAAAAATAACAACAACTTCGTCTGTTTTTGTTGCTACGTTTTGAGCGATATTTAAGGCAAAAGCGGTTTTACCTACTGATGGACGTGCAGCTACGATAATCAAATCATTCGGTTGAAAACCGCTCGTCATCTCATCAAGTGCTGTAAACCCAGTTGGTATACCTGTAAGATCTTCTTTTCGGTTATGCATTTGTTCAATTTTTGCGTACGTATCAATGAGTACATCTTTTATTGGAATAAATGCTTTTGATTTTTTTTGTTGTGAAACTTCGAGAATTCTTCGCTCAGAATCATCCAGCAAACCCTCGATATTATCTTCTGTTTCATAGCCTTCTGATGCGATTGTCGTTGCCGTTCTTATAAGTCTGCGCAGTACAGACTTTTCTTCAACGATTTGTGAGTAGTGGGCTGCATTTGCTGCTGTTGGCACACTATCTGCAATTTCATTTATATAGGTAATCCCACCGACATCATCAAGAATTCCTTGATCTTTTAGTAGTGATATAACAGTTACGATGTCAACCGGTTCGCCCTTTTCATTTAATTTAAGCATTGTGCTGTAAATTTTATTATGACTTGGACGATAGAAATCTTCCGGCATGACGATTTCACTCACTGTAATTAAAACTTGTGGATCAAGAAAAATCGCGCCGAGTATGGCTTGTTCAGCTTCAATGTTGTGGGGCAATGTGCGGTCATGAACTTGGTCTGTCATTGGCACAATACTCCATTTCTATTTAGTCTCTGTTACTTGCACTTTTAATGTTGCAACAATTTCCGGATAAACGCGTACTGGTACACTTGTATAGCCTAACGCACGTATACCATCAGGTAACTCAATCTTGCGTTTGTCTACTTTAATGCTATGTTTTTTCTGAAGTTCGTCAGCAATTTGTTTTGATGTAATTGAACCAAACAAACGTCCACCTTCACCGGCTTTTGTTTCAAAATTTACCGTTAATGCCTCAATTTTTTCCTTAAGTTGCTGCGCTGCTTCTACTTCTTGTTCTTTATGTTTTACTTCACTTTTTTGTTGACCTTCTAATGCTTTAATGTTCGCAGGTGTTGCTTCAACAGCAGTTCCTTGTTTTGAAAGGAAATTGTGGAAATAACCGTCTGAAACGTTTTTAACCTCACCTTTTTTTCCTTTACCTTTTACGTCTTTCAAAAAAATAACTTTCATGTTATGTTCTCCCTTCAAGCTCTTCGCGAATGATTGAAATAAGTTCTTCTTCTAGTTGTTCTATAGACATATTGTCTACCTGAGTAGCGGCATTTGTCAAATGACCACCACCGTTTAATCGTTCCATAATCACCTGAACGTTTATTTCACCAAGTGAGCGTGCACTAATCCCTATTTTTTGATCGCCTTTTTTAGCAATAACAAATGATGCTTGCACATCATTCATCGTTAAAAGTGTATCTGCGGTTTGCGCAATCAACACTTGGTTTAAAATTTCATGGGTATGCGTAACGGCAATTCCCGAAAACGGAAAGTATGCTTTTTTTATTAACTCCGCTTTTTTTATGTAATCTTCTCTGTCACTCTTCATTAGATTTTGAACATATACAGTGTCAGCACCCTTAAGTCGTAAATACGAGGCCGCTTCAAATGTTCTAGACCCTGTTCGCAACGTAAAACTTTTCGTATCAAGGATAATACCCGCTAATAAACTCGTCGCTTCGATACTAGAAAGTGTAATGTCTGAACCTTGATACTCAAGCAGTTCTGTTACTAGTTCCGCTGTAGAACTCGCATAAGGCTCCATATACACTAACACAGTCGGATTAATGAAGTCTTCACTCCGACGATGATGATCTATCACAACGACTTGATCAATGACTTTTAATAGGTCCGGCGCAATCAGCATCGATGGTCGATGCGTATCAACAACGATAAGTAATGTTTTTTCATCTGCATTTATTTTCGCCTGTTCTGCTGATATAAATACTTTTGAAAGTTCCGGATGTTTTTGTTTTATATCACTATAAAAACGAAATACACCTTTATCCAAATCATTACTATCAATAACGATAGACGCTTTTCTATTTGTTGCATGTGCCATTTTCGCCATACCGAGTGCTGCGCCAATTGCATCCATGTCCGGATGCGCATGCCCCATAATATACACTTGCGAACTATTTAACATAAGCTCACGAACAGCATGCGAAATGATACGTGCTCGCACTTTCGTACGTTTTTCAACAGGGTTTGTTTTGCCGCCATAGAAAATCATTTTGCCGTCTTTTGTTTTTACCGCTACTTGGTCGCCACCACGACCAAGTGCCAAATCAAGCGCGCTTTGTGCATTTTTACCTAAATCGATAAAATCGGCTGCACCTTCACTTACCCCCATACTAATTGTAACCGTCAACCCTAATCGCGCAGTCTCTTCTCGTATCAGATCAAGAACGTTAAATTTACTACTTTCGAGTTCTTTTAATTGCGAGCGATTAATTATGGCAAAAAAACGATCACTAGCACTTCGCTTGATAAAGAGCCCATGTTGTTGTGCCCACTTGTTAAGTAGTGATGTTACAACGTTATTTAATTGCGAACGCACTTGATCTTCTACCGATTGCGTAATCTCATCATAGTTATCTAAATAAATATAGGCAAATGCTACTTTTCGATCGTCATACTTCTTTTCGAGTACTTTTTCCTCCGTCACATCAAATACAAACAGCATATGATCATGCCGAAAAGGAACCACTTCATACACCGCGTCTCCCCATTGGATAACGCCTTTACGGTCTTCTTTTATGTATTGAATCATTTTTCTGTCTATATCAAACAGACTTGCTTGAATCTTTAATTTTTCTTGAAACATCTTCTGTAAGTATGGATTGAATGACTGGATAAGAAATTCATCGTTATACACTAGGATGCCTACTGGAATATTAATGACTGCTCTATGACTTAACGATTGAGATAAATGTGTCGTCGTTTCAATATAGTGCTGAATTTGGTTTTCAACATACTGCTTCTTTTTTCGCTCCGTTAGAAAAAAGTAAATCCATGCAGCGATGATGACAACGAATAAAAAATTACGTTGATAAATAAGAATGGCTGAGATCACCATAAAAAAGAGATGCATTGTAACAAAACTTTGCGTTCCTTGTATAAGATGTTTAGCTTTTGTCATTTAATTTTCCCGCTCTCCTTTTCACGGCATTAAGCATGCTTTTAGCGTGAGACATAGATAGTTACATTATACCTAATCTGAGGAATATATTAAATAGGCTGAGAACGCTCTACAATAAAAAAAAGGACAAGTTCACGATTGAACTTGTCCTTTACGACGCTTATTCAGCAACGTATGGTAATAATGCCATTTGACGAGAGCGTTTGATTGCAATCGTTAATTTACGTTGGTACTTAGCGCTAGTTCCAGTCACACGACGTGGTAAAATTTTACCGCGTTCTGAGATGAAACGTTTTAATAATTCAACATCTTTATAATCGATGTGTTGGATTCCGTTTGCTGTGAAGAAACATACTTTACGACGTTTTGCACGTCCACCTTTACGTGGTGCCATAGGTTCCGCCTCCTTCTCTTCAAAAGTTTACAGTTACAAGCCTAAAATGGTAAATCGTCATCTGCTAGAGTGACTTTTTTCTCATCTTGCGGTCTTGCAAAAGGGTCGTCCTGACTTTGGTAAGCCGGGCGTTCTTGTACTTGCTCTTGTTGGTAAGGGTTTACTGGATTCTGACTAGGACTTTGAGCAAAGCCACCCATATCATTTTGACGTTCATACGATTGACTTGGCATTTGACTTCCTGCATTAGTTCCTCGCGGTTCTAAAAATTGTACTGCATCACAGACTACTTCTGTTACATATACACGCTTTCCGTCTTGTCCATCATAGGTTCTCGTTTGAAGTCGACCTTCTACGCCAGCTAAACTGCCTTTTTTAAGGAAATTAGCTGTGTTTTCCGCTTGTTTTCTCCATACAACGCAGTTAATGAAGTCAGCTTCACGTTCCCCTTGTTGATTTGAAAATGTACGGTTTACAGCAAG
>JBOFGC010000438.1:0-1961 GCA_051648945.1 Bacilli bacterium | reverse complement strand
TATATACTCAAAAGTGTAAGAAACAACCGAATAAAAAACGTGTAGGATTGTGACTGTGCGGCAGGCAAAACCTAAATTGATATTGGATGTTGTGGGGGTACTATATACTACGACATAGAATATGAATTTAGGTTTTTTGTATGTCGATAGGAAAGGAGTGGCGTTGATGATTATTAAGAAGGTTTTCAACAATAACGTTGTATTGGCGAAAGATGCGGGTAAAGAAGTTGTCGTTATGGGAAAAGGAATTGCTTTTCAAAAGAAAACGGGAGACGAAATTAAAGCGGATATCGTTGAACGGACGTTTGTGTTAGAGAACGAACAGCTAACGTCGCAACTTGCACATCTTGTGCAAGAAATTCCAGCAGAACATCTAGAGGTTACTCACGCAATTATAGATGTAGCAAAGAAGAAATTAAACGTACAACTGAGTGATAGTATTTATATCGCTTTAACGGATCATATTAGTTATGCTTTACAAAGAGCGAAAGAAGGTATTCCGTACAGTAATACTCTGCTTTGGGAAATTAAAAAGTATTATCAAGCAGAATATCAAGTTGCACAAGAAGCGATTCAAATGATTGAACGACAAACGGGAGTTGCGCTTGGTGAACAAGAAGCAGGTGCGATTGCGATGCATTTTGTAAATGCGCAACAATCATCAGGTGCAATGAATGAAACGGTAATGATGACGAAAGTGATTGCGGATACGTTAAATATCGTCAAATATCATTTTGGTTTGACACTTGATGAAACGACAGTAAACTACAACCGTTTTATTACCCATCTGCGCTACTTTGCTTATCGACTCGCGCAAAATGATCAACACAGTGAAGACGATGAATTTTTGTTTGAGCAAGTGAAAAAGAAATATCCAGATGCATATCAGTGTGCGTTAAAAGTAGAACAGTATGTATCAAAAAATTATAGTAGAACACTTACAAAGGATGAGCTAATCTATTTTATTTTGCACATTCATCGCGTAACAGCAAGAGAAAAACGAATAACCTAATCAGGATTGTTACTGTATGGCAGGCAAAACCTGAGTAAACAAGAAATATAGACAAAGTACGTCTATGTTTACTGTTTGCTCAGGTTTTTATTTTTAGAGAAAAAATGACAGGAGTGGTAGAGATGAACAAAAAACAAATAGCACAAGATATTATACAACTCGTTGGTGGAAAAGATAATGTAATCAATGTGGTGCACTGCGCTACACGCTTACGTTTTACTTTGAAAAATCATGCAAGCGTAGAAATGGAAGCGCTTAAAAATATAAGTGGCGTACTATCAGTATTAGAAGTAGGTGGGCAATTACAAGTTGTTATCGGAAATGCAGTAGGTGATGTGTATCAAGAAGTTGTTAAACAAGGAGAATGGTCAGAAGGAAGTAAAGAAGATGTGCCCGGACAAAAGCAGAAACTCTCTGCAAAAATTTTCGAATTGATTTCAGGCACGTTTACGCCATTACTCGCACCTCTTGCAGGAGCTGGGATGTTAAAGGCATTACTCGCACTTCTTGTAATGTTCGACGTAATGAAAGAAGATTCAGGTGCTTATAGTATTTTATCTGCAGCAGGGAACTCAGTACTGTACTTCTTACCGATTATGATTGGTATAACACTAGCGAAAAAACTCGGTGCGAATCCGTACATGGGTGGTATTATCGGAGCGGCGTTACTCGAGCCGCAATTTGCAAGTTTGGTTGAAACAGCAGACAAAACAGACTTTTTCGGAATTCCAGTGCTCTTAATGGACTATTCTTCGTCACTCGTGCCGTCGTTTGTAGCCGTTCTTGCGTATGCACAGTTAGAAAAGTTTTTAAAGCGTCATATCTATCAAGATTTACAGTTATTCTTAGTTCCGATGCTTACATTAATGATTATCGTACCGTTAACAGTGATTGCGTTTGGACCGTTTGGAATTTATGTAGGTGAAATGATTGCTGATGTGATTAATTT
>JBOFGC010000437.1:0-2456 GCA_051648945.1 Bacilli bacterium | reverse complement strand
ATCTATAAACGAGCAGAAGATATAGATAAAAGGAAAGAACATATCGATAAACGAGCAGAAGATATCGATAAAAGGATAGAAGATATCGATAAACGAGTAGAAGATATCGATAAACGAGCAGAAGATATAGATAAAAGGAAAGAACATATCGATAAACGAGCAGAACGTATCGATAATACAGCAGAACATATCGATAAAACCTCAAAACCAACACGCATATAAATCAAAACAACAAATCAAAATCCCCGACATGTCACAAAACAATCATATTATTGTACAAATATTAGACAAATGTTATACAATGTTATCAACTGATAAAGAAGTGTGGGGGGATGATGTTGAACATGCAACTTGATGGGATTACTTTGTTTGAGGGCTTGGCGAGTGGGGCTCAAGAAGTAATACAAAATAAACACCATTTGAATAAAATTAATGTTTTTCCTGTGGCAGATGGCGATACGGGTACGAATTTAGCAGCAACGTTGTCAGAGACAATTGGAAATACGACAGTAGATGGCCATGTTGGACAAATGTTACGTTCAATTGCGGATGCTGCAATGATGAGTGCACGTGGAAATTCGGGTACGATTTTTGCACAATTTTTATATGGTATGAGTGTTGCGCAAAGTGAGGGGACTGAAAAATTAACGAAATCACAATTTATTAATATGATGAAAATCGCAGCGGGGCATGCGAAAGAGGCTGTGAGCACACCAGTTCCTGGAACGATGATCAGTGTTATGGAAGATTGGGCGCATCGGTTAGATGAATTAGGAGAAAAATCGGAAGACGTGACGGAGCTTGTTCACGCTTCGATTGATGTGGCAGAACATGCGTTACTGAAAACGACGGAACAAATGCCGTTGTTAAAGAAGAATGGGGTCGTTGATGCAGGTGCGAAAGGGTTTGTTCTTTTTCTAAAAGGATTTGTTCATTATTTAAAAACGGGACAACGAACAGAGCATATTGAAGAAGACGTTACGTGGGAAGTTCCAGTTCATGACGTTCAAAATGTTTGTAGTGATGAACGATGGTGTACAGAAGCGGTGTTGGAAAATACGGAAATTTCAACAAAGGAAATGGAACAAATATTATTGAAATATGGTAATTCTGGTGTCGTTGCGGGTGGACAACGCAAGATGAAAATTCACGTGCATACGTCTAAACCAATGGAATTGTTTCATGAATTACGAAAAGTTGGGACTGTTTGTACACAAAAACTTGATGATATGCATTTACAGCAAAGCATCATAAAAAATAGAAAGGGCAAAGTTGCCATTGTGACCGACAGTATTGCTGATATTCCAGAGAAATTGATTAAAGAGTATCAAATTTTTCAAGTGCCAATTGAAATTAGTTTGGGAGAGGAAAGGTTTCTTGATCGGATTACAATTTCAGCGACAAGCCTATATGATAAAGTGCGAAATACGAAGATAAAAGGGAGTAGTTCGCAGCCATCTCGGCAAAGTATACGGAATTTATATACGTATCTATCAACCTATTATAGTGAAATTCTCGTACTTAGTGTGAGTGGGAAAATGAGTGGGACTTTTGAAGCGTTCACAAAAGCTGCGGAAGTTGTTGACAGTGAGAAAGTGAAAATAGAAGTAATTGATAGTAAGTTGAATAGTGCTGCACAAGGTCTTTTAGTGAAAAAGGCGGCGGAGATGAGTGTGAATGGCGCGAATATCGCTGAAATTAGTACAAAAATGAAAAGTATGGTTAAAAATACTAAGATTTATGTGAGTGTGAGTGAGCTTGATGGGATGATTCGTCAAGGACGTATCTCGAAAACTGCGGGCACAGTGGCTGGTCTTCTAAACTTAAAGCCGATTGTTTCTATTGATGAAGAAGGAAATGGGGCAGTGATTGGTAAAGCTTTTTCAATGAAAGAAAATAGCAAGCAAATTAAAAAACTTGTACAAAAAGCACATGAAGAGCACGGAATTGAAGAGTTTGCGATTGTGCATGGAAATGCGAATGAGCGACTGGACAAATGGGTCGTTGAAATGAAACAAATAATTGGTAAAGAACCGGTATTTGTACAGGAAGTATCGTCAGTCGTGGCACTTAGTGCAAGTGAAAATACAATTGCGATTGCGTTTACAACAAAGGAGAAAAATCATGGAGAATATGTATCTATTTAGTGCAATCATCGTAAGTATATTTTTTATTATCGTTTTTATTATCGGACAACTGTTGAAAAACAATTCAATTGTTGATATTGGATGGGGACTGGGATTTGTTGTTACGGTTAGTGCATTAGCGTGGAATAATAATTTTGAGCATACAAATGGGAATATTGTGGCTGTACTCATTTTGTTATGGGGATTACGTCTTTCGTTTTATTTGTTTAAACGAAATGTAGGAAAGCCAGAAGATTATCGTTATGTCGATATGCGTCGTCGTTGGGGAACAAAGTTGCCAACTTTAAAAGCATTTTTACATGTGTATGT
>JBOFGC010000436.1:0-2335 GCA_051648945.1 Bacilli bacterium | reverse complement strand
TTTGCGTGACTTGCGGAGGAAAAATATCACTAGCATGCAACTCCTGCACATTGCACAATACTTCGCGCGCACTTTGATGCATCACAACTCTACCGTCTCTAAGTAAAATCGCTTCTTTACAAAATGAGGCAATGAACTCGGTATGATGTTCAATTACGATAATTGTAATCCCATGTTTTTCGTTTAATACTTTCAGTGTTTCATATAGTTTATGCGCATGATGTGGGTCAAGCTGTGCAACTGGTTCATCAATGACTAAATACTCTGGAGAAACAGCGAGTGCCGAGGCAAGTGCTACTAAATGCTTTTGGCCTCCACTCAGTTGCCAAACAAAATCTTGTGCAATATGTGATAGCCCTAAAAGAGCAAGTGAACGCTCCGCTCGAGCCGCATAATCTTCAAATCCAAAATTGAGAGCTGCAAATTGCACCTCATCCATAACAGTCGGTCGAACAATACTATTTTCATAATCTTGATACACATAGCCCACGTCTCTTCCTAAAACAGAGACGGGAAATAAGGTTGTATTTTTACCATTCACTTTAATTTCGCCAGTCAGTTCCCCTGAAAAGAAATGAGGAATTATTCCATTAAACAGCTTGCATAACGTCGTTTTTCCAGAACCGTTACTACCCATAATTGCTACAAATGTACCTTTTTGAATGGTTACATCGATTCCTTTTAACACCCATTCAGTTCCACCAGGATATTTGAAATGCACATTTTTTACACTGATCATCCGTCTTCCCCCACATGTTAGATAAAAGTAGAGATTGTCGTACGTAGCCGACAATCTCTATCACTCATTTACTTCGAAACTGATTTTCTACCATTTTTCTTCATAAGTAACACTACAACGGTTGCAAGCAACAAACCAGCTGCCATTACCCAATACATATACTGATCACCAAATTTATCTACAAAATCTGGTTCCCATTCTCCAAAATTGAAATCTGTTTCACCTAAAATCGCTACACCACCTGAAACAAAAAGAATGACGAGAAGTAGTAGTGTATTTTTCGCTGATAATACAGACGATAATTTATAGCCATTTTCAGGAGTACGTGGTGCAATTCCGAGTAACGGCTCAATTTTTCCATATAATTTTGGCACGAGATACAACACAGGAATAACACCGAACAACACACCTGTGATGAGCATGTCCGTTAAAAATGCAATACCTTCTAATGCGAGTACGCTATTCGGAAGACCCTCTACCGCTTCAAATTCTTCTACACCGATGAATATTTTTGTTACATCGACAATACCACCGAGAATTTTATCAATACCAACACCAACAAGTGCAGCCGTAATCAACTGTCCTTTATTTCTAGGGTCTTTCACAATACTACCTGCAATTATGAGTGCGAGTGATAATTGTAAAAATCCTTCTACTTCACTTAATCCACCAAAATCACCGAGAATTAAATCTGAAAATACAACCTCACCGAGTGCCGCACCAATTGCTGCACGAACCGGATCGAATAAAATTGCGAGAGTTAAAGGAATGAATGCAAAATACGCGATTGAAATATCAATAGGACCTAAACTTATTTCTGGGATAATTTCTGTTAAAATATCAGCTACCCCAAATGTAGCCATCGATAGAATAAATACCATCATCTTTTGTGCGTCAGTTAATCGTTGTGCCGGCTGTAGATTCGCCATTTTTTCTTCCTCCTAGTGTTTTGTTTACTCTTTGAGAATACAACGCAATTGTTAAGATAATGTTGATGTTTTGTAAATTATTTTTAGTTTTTTTAGAATTATGAAATATTTCATACAAAACTCTTGCATTCTTTCAGAGCGCGTGGGAAAATAAAGGAAGTGAATCAATGAGGTGAGTAAAAATGATTAGTATAGATAAGACCGTTCGACTTACCAAAAAAGAACAGCTTATTCTCGACTGGATTATGGAAAAAAGAGAGCAAGTACTCTATCTTACAGAGTACGAAATTTCAAGTCAAATGGATGTAAGTACCGCTACTATTTCTCGATTTTGGCGTAAAATCGGCTTTCAAAATTTCAAAGAATTTAAATTTGCAGTACGCACACAACTTCAAGTGAGTCCTATACGCAAGTTCGACCATTCGATAAAAAATAGAGCAAATTTCTCTCTAGAGACGTTCGCCACAGAAACGAGCGTTTATCTCTCAGAAACAGTAGATCGAAATGATGACGGCATGCTTGCAGACGTCATTCATTGCATAGCGCGTTCAACTAATTTATATGTGTATGCTAATGGACCAGCCCTGAGTTGTGCATCACTACTCGCTTTTCGGCTCCATCGCTACGGAATCCATGTCCATGTTATTAACGAAACAGGACACGCGTT
>JBOFGC010000435.1:0-1544 GCA_051648945.1 Bacilli bacterium | reverse complement strand
AGCTAGATTCAACGTCGCTGACTGGTCGATGACGAGTGTAGCCACGTACTGCGACGCGAGGAAGAACGCGAGGCGCATACCTTGCCGCATAATACCGTTTACGGCTTCACGTGACGAGAAGTTTCCGTTCATCTTCGCCGCGATAAAGCCGGAAGCAATGTCGAGGAATACGGCGATTACGTATATTTGTAACAGTACGCGCGGAGTTAATAATGCTAGTTCGTTTATAATTTCTTGTAGTTCGATGATATATCACCAAGTTTCTGTCCGAGCCGTCGTGTGTGTTGGTGGCGATCGGTGATGGTTCGAAGCGTGCGTTGATCGGGTAGATACGTTCAAAGCGTCAAGCGCTCACCATTCGATCCGAAGCGTTCAAAGCCGTAGTCTACGTGCGCACCGTCACCGTCGCTTTACCGGCGATTAAGTCGGTTAACGCGTTTAGTTGGGTTCGGAGTGTGGCTACGTCGTCACGTAATGTTTCGCGTTCTGACCGTTCAAGAGCGAGTTCGTCGCGTAATGTCACGTTCTGTTCGCTCAATTCTTGCACCGCTTTCCAGAGAATTGCGATTTCTTCGTTCAAAGTTGGCATTTCATCATCGGCGGTCAATTTCGCTTTGTTCAGATTGATTCCGAGCAATTGCCGTTTTCCGTCGTTTTCTTCGTTTAACGTCATGATCGGTGTTGCTTGTTCAACTGTCGCGCCGTTTACAATGTCGAGTGCATTAATTTGTAAAGTTTCGTTTTGATACGAATCGTCGGATAAAGTTGAAGAGTATACATCTACTATGTTATACGCATGCAACGCATTCCACGCCTTATCCGCTTTCCCGAGAATTCCTTTTCCGTTATTTCGTGGGAAAAGTTGGGTAGCAGAAGAATGTGCATTACCAAGACTTCGGTCGAAAATCATGACGATTCCTTGATTCGGCATATATGGGTTGAATGAGTTAAATCGAATGTCTTCTGCGTGCAACAACATTTTACCGTGACTCGTTCCCCATTTTCCAGGAACTTGGTAAATTCCGGTTACTGTTCCGTAGTTGTTACAGAACCAGTTCGAACCGGCGATATTCACGTTTCCTCAAAGAAATCAACACTGAGCACGTCACTTCATCGGTGTAGACGAAGGAAATAAATTTTGTTTGACTCTCGTATCCTTTGTGTGGCTCTCTACATCACCCAGACTCATGATGGAGGCCTGTAATCGTGTGTCCAAGGCCTATCGCGACGTTTCGGATTTTCTGATCCTTCTTCAGGCGAGCTTTGGACACAAATGGCTGGAATTCTCTACAGCAGCCATGTATACATGTTGTTTCCAAGTGGGCGTGTCCCCACTCACATCGAATCACTCAGTGTTACTGTTGTCGTCCTTTCCGAAATAAACTATTTGTTTTAACTGTCTCACTTATGTGTTTTTACTGTTTTTGCATCTCCAGAAAAAATTCCCAGGCCCCCGGTCACCAAAGAGAGGCCCAGAGATGCAGGCACTGGCTCGGTTAGGGGTTAAACATCCAGCAATCAGAACAAAGTCCGACTACGGCTAT
>JBOFGC010000434.1:0-2693 GCA_051648945.1 Bacilli bacterium | reverse complement strand
CTGTATTCGCCCGATGCAGAAAGTCTCAAAGAAATACCGAAAAGTTTCTTCTTAGAAAACGAATCATTACAGCTTAGCTATAATGAGGGGAAAACAATCTATTTAAAAGAAAATATTCCAGGCGTGAAAATTGACTCGGAATTGAGTGATGACTATATTTTAGTCGGCATTCCATATAAGAAACCAAACGGTGAATCTGGTGCAATCTATGGTTACCAATCACTAGTTGTAGTGAATAAAACGGTAGCACAGACAATGGAATATATTTTCATTAGTGCGGCAATCGGAATTATTCTTACGACTATTTTTGCATTTTTCTTAAGCACACGTATTACTTCTCCGCTTCGAAAAATGCGACAAGTTACGTTTGAGATTAGCCGTGGAAAATTTGATAGTCAAGTTCCAATTTTATCAACAGATGAAATTGGCGAGTTATCCATTGCAATTAACGGCATGGCCAAACAATTGAAGTTCAATATTGATGCATTACGAAAAGAAAAAGAGCAACTGAGCGGTATTCTTTCGAGTATGAGTGATGGTGTAGCCGTACTTACGCGTGATAGTCAATTTTTCGTTCTAAATGTACCTGCTGAACGCTTCGTACAATCATGGTATTACGAACGTGGCATGCGTCAATCGATGGACAGAGAATTACCAGAGGAAGTATACGAGTTATTTAACCAAGTGTTGTTATTAGAAAGCGAACAAAGTGTCGAAGTGAATTTTCAAGGACGACATTGGAATATTGTTATGAGTCCACTTTATGATGGCCAATCCATTCGGGGGGCTGTGATCATTTTGCGTGATCAAACGTATGAATTCCAATTAGAAAAGCTGCGCAAAGATTTCGTTGCGAACGTAAGTCATGAATTACGTACCCCTATCGCAATGTTACAAGGCTATAGTGAAGCCATTGTCGATGGTTTTGCTCAAAGCGATGAAGAAGTAAAAGAACTCGCAGGAATTATTCATGAAGAGTCGCTTCGCATGGGGCGTTTAGTAAAAGATTTATTAGATTTAGCAAGCATGGAAGCGGGCTATCTTCAATTAAATTATACACCGATTTATGTAAATGATTTCTTTGATCGTTCAGTTATGAAGTTTCATGCTTTAGCGAAAGAAAAAAACATTGATCTATCGGTGAGTTTTGGAACGAATGTTAGTTCATTTGTTTTTGATGCAGACCGAATTGAGCAAGTTGTAACGAACTTAATCTCAAATGCAATTCGTCATACCCAAGAAGGTGGTAGTATTGTCGTTTCTGTTTATCAGCGTGAAGACGAACTTGAATTTGCAGTTACAGATACAGGTACAGGTATTGCAACAGAAGATATTCCGTATGTGTTTGACCGTTTTTATAAAGCGGACAAAGCACGTACGCGTAGTAAATCTGGTACAGGACTTGGTTTAAGTATCGCTCGAAATATCGTAGTTACTCACGGCGGAAAAATTGAAGTGTTTTCAGCAATTGGAAAAGGCACATCGTTTATTGTTCTTATTCCACGAAAAGAAGTTTAGAAAAAGCAGTAGGTCACTGGTGGTGTGACCTACTGCTTTTTTATGCTTCTACTGCAATTTTTTCGGAAAGTTTATAATGAATGGCTTCTGCTACGGTATTTACGAGATGGTCTGCATGTTGAACAGCGCTCGGAATCCCTTCGCGCATCCCAAAACTGGTTGCACCGATTGTAAACATCGGTACATCATTTTCCCCATCTCCAATTACGCTCACTTGAGTAAGAGGGATGTGCAACGATTGTGCTAATAGGGTAACGCCGGTTCCTTTATGCACATTCTTCGGCATGATTTCAAGACATTGAGGTACTGAAAAATAACAATCTATAGCGTCAATAAAGTGATCATCTAGTTCTTTTTTCAAGGAAGCCAAGTGTTTTGGTTGACCTGTAAATAATAGCTTTGCGATGTCGATTCCGTCGTTTTCTAGTTGTTCAACCTTCTTAATACCGATATTTTTCATGCCATGATACCACTCATACAGTCGATAAATTAGCGTGCGATTTTCAATGTAATAGTTCGAAAAAGATCCAGCCATGCGAAAACAAGTATGTTTCCGAGCGATTGGCATGATTTGAGATACAAGTCCATAATCCATTGTATGTTCTGCGAGTAATGTATTATCAGCAGTGATGATGAGTGCACCATTACTACCTACACAAAATACGTTTTCAAGCTGATGTTTTGCAACAATTTGCTGGATTTCTTTTGGATTTCTACCACTTGCAATTGCAAAAATATGTCCCGCTTCCGTCCAAGCCTTAATCGCAGCAACATTTTCTGCGTGAATATCACCTTTGCTGTTTGCTAACAACGTACCGTCTAAATCGGTCACAAATAGTTGTATCATAGTTCTCCCCTTGTGTTCTCTTTTTCTACTATTATCCTAACTGGTTCTCTGAGGAGTTACAATAGGTAACCGTAATTCTTTGTGGAAAAATGGTTATCTAGGTTTTTGAATGATTCAGCGAAATGGTAGAAGGTGTTAATGGAAATGTGTACGTCGGATGAAGTGACGTAAGGGACGAATGAATCGACGTAAGGGACGAATGAGTTGGCGTAAGGGTCGAATGAGTCGACGTAAGGGTCGAATGAATCGACGTAAGGGTCGAATGAATCGACGTAAGGGTCGAATGAGTCGGAGTAAGGATCGAATGAGTCGGAGTAAGGGTCGAATG
>JBOFGC010000433.1:0-3503 GCA_051648945.1 Bacilli bacterium | reverse complement strand
TAATCAAAACTGTCTCCTTTGTATCTGTTGAGATGTTCATATGCTGGGTTGGTGCATTTAATTTTAAACCTGTTGCTGTTCCTGCTAGATTTAATTCTTTAATTTCCGTTACACCTGTTTCGGCTGAAATTTCACTATTCTTTTGTGCTGTTAGTAGGCTGACAACACTCCCTTTTTTCAACTGTAAGTTCGTTTCGCCAGTCATTACGAGTTGCTGTACAGGTGTTGAAAGCGAGAAGTTTGTTACTTGTTCTGATAACGTCACTTTAGGAAGTGGTAGTTCAGAAAGTAGTGTTGTTTGACCTGCTAAGCTAATGTTTGCAGGATTTACGTTTTTGGAAACATTCAATGTTGCATTTGAATTTAAAACGTTAACTTCACTAATCGTACCTTTTGTTCGTAAATGTAATTGAACTGCGTTGTTACTCGTAAGGGAGTCTAGATTCGTAGTTCCCCATACTGTTAGATTGCTAGCATTAGAAACGACTGCTTTAATGTTTCCGTTTAATGAAAGAGCAGTAACGGTTTGATTGGCAAGAATTGAACCAATTGTTGCACTCGCATTCGTATTAAAGATGGCAAAATTGCTCGTTAAAATTTGTTTTACGTTTGATTTATCTAAAACTTTAACTGACGTGTTTGTGTAGTTGTTCACAACATTGTTCAATTGACTGTTCTTCACATTTACGATGCGTGAAATTTTAATGCGTTTTGGGTCAACAGAGAAAGTAGAACCTTTCGTTGTTGTATGTACCTGACCGAATGTCGTTGTGCCATGTACTTTTACACGATCTAGAGAAACAATTGTTTTCGCTTTGTCTGTAGTAGTCAGATTTTTGTTAATTGATAGATTTTTAAGTGTAATAAAATCGGCATTCACTGTAAGGTTTCCTTTAATTGCAGTGTTTCCACCGTTTAAGATGAGGTTACCTTTTGTTTTTGTATCATCGCCAGTCGCACGCTTTCCTGGTGTGTTTAATTCTAAAAAGTAGATGTCCTTAATGCGGTTTTTTGAATCAATAGAAACTTGAATACGTGCCTTTTTTAGTGCATCCTTATTTGCAAAAAGTTGTTTGTGTGCGTTCGATTGTAGAGTGTAGCTTGTTTGACCGAGCTTAACTGTTGATTTACCAATCGAAGTGATTGTTTGTGGCTTTAAGAGTTCTTCACCTTTTGCTAGTGTCGCAGTTTGCGTTATGTTCGAAGTGCTAGCGCTAGCTCCAACGAGTGGGGTAGGCAAAAGTAATGCCGCAGCAAGTGCAGCGGAAGTTAGAACTTTAAGTGGTTTGTTCATAGTACTCTCCTGAAAGATAGTATTTGCTATTGCAATGATATATTACCATTCTTACGAAAGAATACAAATGTTTTAAATTTTTTCACTATAGAAATAGTGAAAATGAATATTTCTTCTTAGAACAGGAAGAATCTAGTGGTACTATATGTTGATTAATGAATAGGTTTGTCATAGTACCTAAGTCGCGTTTGTGATTTTTCAAGTAAAAGTTATTATAATATATTATATTTTTGATTTTTGTTGTGATAATCAAGAAAACTTAACGATATGAATGTCGTCGCGTCGGCTAATATTTGACTGAGCGGTATTTATTAATAAAGGGGGGGAGTTCATTGGGACGATTAGGACTGATTTGTTTGGAACAATCGGGTTGTGCACGTTGTTGCACTGGAATGGAAAATAGGAAATAAAGAATTTTATCGACTCGGGATTGGACATATTGTTTCCCAGGATTAAGGAAATAGAGTGAATACTAAAAGGGTAACGACCCAAAAATAAAGGAACAAATCTTGAAAACGATGAATTGTGTTGTTTTGAGGGCAAACTACTATGTGAGAATTATTAGGAACATGAGTATGAATTCAACAATGGGAAAAAATATGACGCCCTCAATCAAAAAGTCATCGTGGTCATCTTAGTGTTTGAATGTTAGATAGAAGAAATAAATTGTTGTGAGTGTTAAGCCGATGATTGTAATTGTAAGGAAAAGTGTGTACATAGTTGGTTAGCCTCGTTGTTATGTGTAATTTTTCGATAAAAGGAGAAGTGTAACTATGCAAATTATAGTATGAGAGAAAAATCTGGTCAAATCGATAAAATCGTTGTTGAATATTTTGTGTTTTGTATTGGAAGGGGGTCTTTAAATATTTACCTGTATACTTGTCGAATGTTAAAGCTATACAAGTTACTTTCTTTCAAGTAAACTATATTTAAGAACAAATGTTCTTGTTTTAGAAAGTAGAGGTGGCCACTTGCTTCGTCCATTCCACGACGTTATTTTTAAGTATTTGTTTGGTTACGAAAACGGAAAAGCAGCGCTTATACATTTGTGTGAAAGTTTTCTTGGTGAGTCATTTGGTGAAATTGTACTCCAGGACACACAAGTTACAATGTACTCTCATTCCGACAAGCGCTGTCGTTTGGATGTTTTTTTTACGAGTATGGCAAACGACAAAAGGAAAAAGGTAGATATCGAGGCACAAATGAGTAGTCAGAATTATTTTTGGGAGCGTATGGTGTACTACTGGTCTCGAAGTTTTGGGCATGACTTTAAAACGGGTGATGATTATGCTACATTAAAAGAAACAGTGCTACTCATTTTTTACAATGAGTTATTTGTTGAAAGTGGAGATGGGATTTTAGATTTTAAAATTATGGACCAACGATATCCGGAATATTCGCCGACCGAATTGTTGCGTATTGTATGTGTGGAATTGCCAAAGTTTAAGAAGAATTTCCCATTCGATTACAGTGACCCGAGGCATTGTTGGTTGAAGTTTTTGTTGTATTATTGCTCAGAAAACAAAGATGAATTCGAGGAGGTGTTTGCTATGCATAAAATCATTCGTGAAACCGCAGCTCGCTTTGATACTCTCACTGATAAACAAAAAGAATATTATCAGTTTCTAATTGATGCACGCACATCGGATATTGTGTCGATGGCCAATAGTGAAGCTCGGAAGGCACGGGAAGAAGGAATAGCAGAAGGTCGTGTAGAAGGAAAAGAAGAAGGAAAAGAAGAAGGACTAGTAGTAGGGAATATAGAAGGACAAAAAAAAGCTACAGTTACTCTTGTAAAGAAAGTTTATGAGAATACCGGGTCAATTCAAGCTACAGCGATACTTATTGGAATGTCGGAGGACGAAGTTAAAGAGTTGATAAAATGAAATTGAGCGAAAGAAATAGGTAGAGGTATGTACAGATTAATTAAATGAACGCCAAATTTGCAAAGTGATGATGCAAATTTGGCGTTTTTGTTCTAGGTTTATTTGAATTAACCTCCACTTAATTTTCTAACAAAGATTTGAAGTTGGGCTGTCTGCCTGGTATTGATAAAATGTTGCTAGAAGGTGATTCGAACAATGATGCACTTTGTTCAAAGAGTACTAATTGATAGAAGTCAGAATGAGAAATACAGTACAATTTGAGGGGGAATGAGCCGATTTTACAAACACAGGTTTGCTTAATTAATCGACGATACAGTCAAAGT
>JBOFGC010000432.1:0-1540 GCA_051648945.1 Bacilli bacterium | reverse complement strand
AATACTCTCACTAAGTAAATTTAAAATATCTAGAATTTTATTTTTCATTTTGCACCTCACAATAGTACTAGAGTATGACATATCTTTCAAAACAATGCAAAAAACACAAGGAAAATGGTGCTTTGCTTTTCCTTGTGTTTTCACGTATTTATTATGTATGTGCCGCAATATGATCCCAGTCGTTATTTTCTTCTTCATTCATTAACCAAACAAATGCACAATGACGCTCGTACACTACACTTGCATCTAAATTTCCAGGCGTTGCTTCACCATTAATACGTGCATTTTTTACGGCCCAATCGAGACGATAATGCAAATCGAATTGATCAAGAATCTCTTCCATCGGTCGGAGACGACACTTGTCAAGAAATGACCCGAAATCGGCGCACGTAGAAACAAGTTGTATTGCATGTGGACAGTCGCATGTAGTGAGTGGATATTCTAATTCTTCTACAAGACCAAGTGCCCAAACAAGTACCCAATAGCGTTCATACTGCCAAATGACTTGAATATTTTGCGACTCATTCGTCACACCTGCAAACACAGCTTGTTCGTTTGGTGTGAGGTTTGTATGCACATCATAGCGATGAAGTAATTGCAAAAACATTTCACGCGACTCTTTAATGTCTGCGTTTTCATTGATAGCATCACATGCGTGCTGAATACTCACAAGGCATGCGATTGCTCTTTTGGCAATTTCTTCGACAGAACGCGCGTTTACTTCATTGACCGTTTCGACGACCGGTAAATGCTCAATAAAAGGGATACCAAATTGTTTCAGTAGTTCAATGGATTGTAATTTTCGCAGACTTGCTTCACTCATTTTCTCACCTCGAATAGTATTTTCACCTAAATTTTACATTTTTTTACGAGAAAATGATAGGTTATTTTCTAAATTTTCTACAAAAACAAAAAATAACCACTTGAACGAAATCGCTCAAGTGGATGTTTTTAAACGTGCGCTCGTTTATGCTACTACACGCCAGCTTTCATCTGAACCTGGTGTGCTCGTTGTCCACCATTTTGCTGCGTATTTCTTACCATTATATAGGACGATATCGCCCGATACATACACTGCACCTGGTGTGTATACTTTTGTACCATCATTGTTTACTTGTTCTTTTGCTTGCCATACCGCAGCTTTACCTGGCTCTTCACCTTGTGTCCACCATTTCGCAGTATATTCTGTGCCATTAAAGAGCACTTTATTGCCTGTATTATACACTTTTGACGCTTCCCACGTTGTTACGCCTGTGCTTTTTACTTTAACTGTAACTGTACGATTTACTTTTGTTTCTGCATTCGCTGTGTCTTTTACTGCATATGTGAGTGTGTAAGTGCCTGCAACTGCTGTGTTTACAGAACCTGTTACAACAATTTTCGCCGTTAAATCGCCATCTTGTGCGTCAGTTGCTGTTACGCCCGCTAATGGATTGAAGCTATCGCCTACTGTAAGTTCGCTATTACTTACACCTACAATTTGTGGTGGTGTATTTACAACTACATCATCTTGCACGACAATTGTACGAACTGCTGTCGT
>JBOFGC010000431.1:0-3778 GCA_051648945.1 Bacilli bacterium | reverse complement strand
TGTGACTGGCACGGCGGTGATGAATAGACAGAAACTCATTATCATTGCGAATATTCTTTTCATACTAACCTCCCATAATTTTCATAACTATTGAAGTTTAGTATAGAATTGTTTTTTTTTGTAAATATTTAGTGTGTATTATTGCGTTATTGGACACATTTACTAGAAAAGTTTTAGAGTGCTATTGACGAGAAAAAGCCACCTCGAAAGGTGACTTTTTGCATTAATTATCTTGTTTTTATATTTAATCGGACTACCCACTCCACATGTGTGAAGTGCAATCGGGATTATTGTATATGAATCGATACTAATTCTCAACAAATAGAATATTATCTCACTCAAAACGGTCAGATATGTTTGAGTAGAATAAAACATTCTGTTTGTACTAAATCTCCATTAAAATTTTTCTTAATTTCACCAATTGCTCAACATCATTTATAACTACTCCCCTTTTCCTTTAGCGTGTAAATTTTCGCAACACTATATTTAAGCTTTATTTCATTCAACAAAAAACATCTATCTTCACAACAAGTATGTCGATAGACGTTTCTATTTATGCTTCATTTTCTTTTTATCCTTCCAACCAATAATTTCTTTAAATCTTTCAAGTTCATTTTTTATTGCTTTATCCCCACTTTTTATTATGTGACGATCTTCGATTGGTGTTTCCTCTCTGCTTAATCTGTCTCGCTTTTTCATAGAATTCACTCCAATTAATTTAAAAACATTTAATAGAAGTGTCGCCTCGTCTGCGCAGTTTTAAACAGATGATGATAAAATTTTGGATTACTGTCTAAAAAAACTAAAAATACTAAATTCTTTACTTTTATTTTCTTCTAACTTTTTAAAATAATCTAAAGCCGGGGAAGCAAGTTTCGATTTATACACCTTCACTACTGAGCGATCTGTTTTGTCTACTTTAGAACTATAGCCATTACGAAGGTTCTCATAGAGAGTATCTTCTGAATTAACATTTACCATTTGTATCGCCTCCTAATATTATTATACATTATAAATAGAATGTATAGATATTATCTCATTTTAAGATTTCAAAACTCCTAAACATTAGCAATAACATTTGAAAATTATGTATATCAGCTGATAATAGCTTGTCATCCATACAGATGACTAAACATAAGATTTCCCCTTCCGCACACAATTCATGCGAATATGGCAACACTAACTGGTTCTCATCCTGATACAAAGTATCAGAATACAGATTTTCAAAATCTCTCTCTGTTAACTCTAACCCATAGTGAGTAAAATCTTCAAGTTTTTTGATACGAACAACATTATAGTCCTGTACACTTTTATAACTTTGCTGGTACTCACCGACAAACCATTCTAGATCTTCAACAACAACGACTATAGATGAATACACGATTGATCTCAACATAATATTAAAGCGCGCGTAAAATTGTTGCAAAGTGTCTAATCTACTCTTTGTTTTAACAAGTTCCTTGTTAAAGCGCTCGACTGGATTGTTCGATTCAATATTAACACCTAAAATACTTGTAATTTTAGTCTTAGAAATAAGTAATACGTCAAAAAATATTAATCCTAAAAACAAGAAAAGTAGTTCTCTACCATTGTTAAAATCGAATTTTGCTATCCACGCAAATATTATTATGCATATTGTACCGAGTACATACCATACATTTCGAATCACTTCAGTGGTTTTTTGTTTTCTATACGCAACATGCACACAAACTATAGGTATCAATAGTCCTAACCAAAGAGTGTTCGGATTAGACCATAACAAGAACCAGATTAATCCAAATAAATCCATTATAATTTCTACCATTTGTTCTCCATTGGTATTAAATTTATGTTCCTAGATTAAATTATCTGTGATATTGAAAATTTCAATCGTTTCTTGATAAGGTATTTCTAAATTCCTTGGTCTTCTATTAAGTCTTTTGATTTGAAATTATCCAATATTTGAAAAAATAAAACGTTACATCATGAAGGGAGATTTCAGTTGCTTTATTTTTAGTGAGCCGGTCAATTTCTGCGAGGTTATGCGATGAAAGTATGATGGTTGTACCTATTAAGACTAAATCGTTAAAAAATATGCGCATGAGAATTACACTTGTAGATTCTAAATCATTTAATGGTCTTCGATACGTAGTAATTTTGGCGGATTCTAGTCCAGAAGAACATGCGTTCGTGTAGAATTAGTTTAACAAATTCTTGCTAACAGGTCAAAGAAAAAGAAGATTAGCTTACGCCCCTTCGTCCCGCCACTTAAAACTAGGCATAGCCCATCACGTTTTTGAAGTGGGGGTGTTCTGGGTGGTATTGATAAACTATACACACCAATACCTACATTCTTTTGAATATATTACATAATAACTTATAGCAATTAATTTTCAAGAAATCAATAGTATTATGATTAATTTCAAAATAACATAAAAACTTTACAAAGAATTGAAGCGACTAAAAACACTTTCATCATAAAAAAGAGCAGAATCTCTTCTACTCTCTTTCCACATCACACACTACAAGTCGGGCACATACCAAACACTTCAAAACGATGGCCTGTGACGGTATAACCTTTCCAATCATCAGGAAGTAAATCCATCGGGCACGTTTGAATGGTCTTTGTTTGCCCACATGTCGTACAAATAAAATGATGGTGATGAGCATTGACACTACAGCGAAAACGGAAAAATTTCTCTCCATCAAGTTCCGTTTCTTCTGCAATACCTAGTTCACCAAACACCGATAGATTGCGATAGATGGTATCGAAACTGAGTGACGGATAAACCAGTTTCACTTGTGACGCAATCTGTTTAGCGCTGCGATATTTCGTTTCTTCCGCAAGTACTTCGATCATTTTTTTTCGTTTATCTGTATATTTGAACCCTTGCTCTTTCATGACTGTTAACGCCCACTCAATTTTTTTACTCACGATCATTTCCCCTTTTTCGCGTTCGTAAATGCAATTGTAAGTACGAGGATGAGCACACTTACCATGACGATTACGCCACCTGGACTTAAGTCGAAAACAAAGGCTAACCAAAGACCGACAATCATACTCACTTCACCAAAAAAGATACTCCAACCAATGGTACCAATGAACCCTTTACCAAGACGCATACTCGCTGCAACCGGTAAGGTCATTAACGAAGAAACAAGTAAGATGCCAACAACTTTCATCGCTACACTAACGACCATAGCAACGAGTAAAATGAATAAGTAATTCAAGAATTTACTACGCACACCCGATACGATGGCATACTCTTCATCAAAACTTAACGCAAATAAAGTACGATAGTAATACGTAAGCAGACTCACTGTGATCACACTCACAATGACCATTAAAATGGCGTCACTTTGCGTAACTGCACTTACACTACCAAACAAATAGCCAAACAAATCGGTTGTAAAACCCTCTGCTAAGCCAATAAAAATAACGCTCAAACCAATCCCAGAACTCATGATAATCGGAATGGCCAACTCTTGGTAATGACGATAACTTTGGCGCAATTTTTCAATGGCAATCGCACCGATACCACTTGCACTCATTCCCCAGATTACTGGTGAAACGACAGCAAAGGCTGGATTTGTTTTTTGCAGAAGCATACCAAACGCAATCCCACTTAACGTCACATGACTAAGCGCATCTGCAATGAGCGCTTGTTTTCGCACAACGACGAAAACGCCAATCAATGGAACGACGAATCCTATTAAAATTCCCGTAAAAATTGCATAGCGAATAAAATCATACTGTAATAATGCTAACATGAACTGCAACCTCCTCCGTGATGATGTG
>JBOFGC010000430.1:0-2963 GCA_051648945.1 Bacilli bacterium | reverse complement strand
GTGAGTCATATTTGTCTGATGGCATTGTTTCTGCATAAGGTAATACCGCTTCTACTTTCGTTTGATCGGTAGTGTTACCGAATGAAACGTAAACAGCACGTGCATCTTTACGTTGAATAATACCTGTTAAGATGTCTTCTACGCGGTCTTTGTAGCGATTGTAAATCATATCGCGTTCAGATTCACGAACACGTTGCGTTACAACTTGTTTTGCAGATGCTGCAGCTACACGACCGAAGTCACGTGGCGTAATTACAACATCAATGCTGTCGCCCACTTGAAAATGTGGATTATACGTATGTGCATCTTCAAGTGAAATTTCTAAACGTTGGTCAAACACACGTTCAACAACATTTTTCTTTGCATACACTTGGAAATTGCCACGTTCAAAATCAACAACCACACGAACATTTTGTGCTTGATTGTAATTGCGTTTATACGCTGAAACAATTCCTTGTTCAATTAATTCAAGAATTTCTTCTTTTGTAATACCCTTTTCACTAATAAGCGATTCAATCGCTTGCATCATTTCAGAACTCACTCAAGTACCCCTCCTAAGCAAATGACACTGCTAGTCTTGCTTTTACTATATTTTGACGCTGAGTAACAAACTTCTTTTTACGGGTTTTAATTGTTACTTCAATCGTTAACTCCTCATTGAGATAACTCAGTAGTTTTCCTTCAAATTCATTCATATCATTTACGGCTTCATGAAGTTGTACGAAAACTTTTTTACCAACCGCATTTTCGAAGTCAGCTTCTTTTTTAAGAGGTCGCTCCGCACCTGGAGATGCTACGTCTAAATAATACAAGTGTGGAATTGGGTCATTTGCATCAATCGCTTCACTCATGCGCTCGTTTGCAATACAACACAGCTCTAAATCTACCCCGTTCGGTGTGTCAATGCTAATTCGTAAAAACCAATCGGCACCTTCCTGAACGAATTCAACATCGGCAATTTCAATGTTCAATTCTTCGGCTACTGGTGTTACGAGTTCCGTTATACGTTGCTCAATATTTTCATTCATGACAATCGCCTCCTTACTATGTAGCTTGTGCGAAAACAGCGAATTAATCGCTATGATTTTTCATAAAAAAGTGAAGTAACACTTTCCCAGGTCTTAATTTTGAATGAGAAAAGAGCAGGTTCGCACCTACTCTTCCCCGATACTTACTATTTCCTACTATAGTATAACAGAAGTTTCCTTACTCTGCAATCGTTAGAAAAGTGACAATTGATTGGCATCCGGTAACTCACCGAAACAACCTTGTGCGTCTAAGTATTCAAATAACGTACGACTAATTCTCGTTCGTTTTTGAAAATCTTCTTTCGAAAGGAATTCGCCATTCGCACGTGCTGCCACAATTCCTTTGGCCACGTTCTCACCTAGTCCACTGATGGCACGAAACGGCATATACAATCTCCGCCCTTCAATGATGAAGTTTTTTGCGTCTGATTTATAAAGGTCAATGCCTGCAAAACTAAAGCCACGTTCTGTCATTTCAAGCGCAAGTTCAAGTACTGTTACAACATTTCGTTCTTTTGGTGACGCATCAAAACCTTTATCATTAATTTCTTGGATACGTGCACGAATCGCCGCTGCTCCTTTGACCATACATTCGATATCAAAATCGTCGGCGCGCACACTGAAATATGCAGTGTAGTACACAAGTGGATGATGGACTTTGAAATACGCAATTCGAACGGCCATCAGAACATAGGCCGCTGCATGGGCTTTCGGGAACATATACTTAATTTTTTCACATGAATCAATATACCAATCCGGTACATTGTTGTTACGCATATCTTCTTTCCACTCGTCAGAAACACCTTTTCCTTTACGTACACTTTCCATAATTTTAAAGGCAAGCGAAGGATCTAATCCTTTGTAGATTAGATAAACCATGATATCATCACGACAACCAATTACTTCTGACAGTGTACAGACACCCTTTGCAATCAGTTCGTTTGCGTTGTTCAGCCAAACGTCCGTTCCGTGTGAAAGTCCTGAAATCTGAACAAGCTCAGAAAACGTTTTTGGTTTTGTATCTTCTAACATACCCCGTACGAATTTTGTACCAAACTCTGGAATACCTAGTGTTCCCGTTGTTGAACCGATTGCTTCTGATGTCACACCTAAAATATCAGGTGAGCTATAAATACTCATCACTTCAGGGTCATCAGTCGGAATTGTTTTCGGATCAATCCCCGTCAAATCCTGTAACATCCGGATTACAGTTGGATCATCGTGTCCGAGAATATCGAGTTTTAACAAATTATCATGAATGGAATGAAAATCAAAATGGGTCGTTTTCCATTCCGAGTTTTTATCGTCAGCTGGAAATTGAATCGGACAAAAATCAAAAATATCCATATAATCTGGAACTACAATAATCCCACCTGGATGCTGACCTGTCGTTCGTTTAACGCCTGTAAAGCCACTAGCTAAACGTTCAATTTCAACATTTCTACACGTTTGAGCTCGGTCTTCAAGATAGCCCCTTACATAACCAAAAGCTGTCTTATCCGCAATTGTACCGATTGTACCCGCTCGAAATACGTAATCTTCACCAAACAGTACTTTCGTATAGTTATGAGCTATCGGTTGGTATTCTCCGCTAAAGTTCAAGTCGATATCAGGTACTTTATCTCCTTTAAATCCTAAGAACGTTTCAAACGGGATATCTTGTCCATCTTTTACATACACAGTACCGCAGTTTGAACAACTCGCATCAGGTAAATCATAGCCCGAACTCACACTTCCGTCGGCAAAGAACTGACTATGTTTGCAGTTTGGACAACGATAGTGTGGAGGCAACGGATTTACTTCTGTAATTTCTGTCATTGTCGCAACAAAACTCGAACCGACCGAACCACGACTACCTACAAGATAGCCATCATCGAGTGATTTTTTCACCAACTTATGCGAAATCAAGTAAATAACGGCGAAGCCATGCCCAAT
>JBOFGC010000429.1:0-6609 GCA_051648945.1 Bacilli bacterium | reverse complement strand
GAGTATCTCTCATTTCATTGATTAGAGACGACCACTGACAGAGAAGGAAGATTCAACATAACGTTTAACCCATTGAAACACTCGTTCATTTTTCTGTATGTGGCAATTTATCGATATGTTTTAACAAGTTCCTAAACGCTTTGCTCAACCTTACAACCTCACCGAATATACGTTCTTACCTTGATTATAGCAATGATTCGGATAGGTCTCAAATATCAATATTAATCATTTACAGAGCCAATATTTAAAAGTATTTTTTGGTAGATGGTTTCTGATGAAATAATTTAAAAGCGTATTTCCCACAATGTGTGAATCCCCTTGCAGCTAGAAATTCTCAGTAATATCGACATGGACACTACAGTAAATTCATATACCCCACGTAATCTTCCTGCCACATACATTTACAAATATCCCTATCAATCTACACATTCCCTTAACAATTGCACCCCATAATGAACCTATCATTAGGAAGGGATGTGTAGAATGGGACAGTTTCAATTTAAGTTTGATCGTTGCTTTAAAGTGTTTTCAGATACGTATGTAATGGACTGGTTTAATTTATTTGCTCCTGACATTTCCAGAAATTATGAACTTGTAGATTTTGAACAACGATCATCGTTTGCGAGTCGACTTGCAGAAGAGTTTCTCCCAGAAATTCCAGCGAATAAGGGTGCGATTGTGGACAGACTGTATATACTTCAACGAAAAAATGACCCCACGAAGAAAATATTATTCCACATCGAGTTTGAATCAACCCTTTCATCTGAAGATTATCAGAAACTATTAACCTATTTTTATCGCATAAAAAGTGCAGTCACCGACATGCCGAGCATTCATCTCGTCGTTCTTGCTCCAGGGATTGCTATACAAGACGGTGTTTTAGAACCAATCAGTTGGCAAACGTATCGTGATGCCAACGTATTTCCGCATTGTCCAATTCCCTATTTCCCGCTCTATATGGAGGATTTTCATGACTCAATTTTTTCTAACCATCAAAAAGCGCTTTGGTTTCTATTAAATTGGGCTGTTCGTCGACGTGGCGATTTTAAAGAGAAGGTAGATTTACATGTTTGCAAAGGTATATGGTTGGAAATACTAGGATTATACTATGGCGAACAACATCCTAGTGCTTCGATTGTACTATTTCAATGTATGTGCGGTCTATTTGGTCTTGAATCACCGGATTATATTGCCTTGGCAAAGGAAATGTTCGTCAATTATGGAGGCGAAAAAGTTAGTATGTATAGTATGTATAGTGTGTTGAGTAAGGAAGAGCATGCGTATTATGAAGAGAAGCTAGAGAAACAACGCGTAGACTATGAACATAAGATTGAAATGATGAAAAATGCTTATGAAGCTAAAATTCAAGAACAGGCAACAAAAATCCAACAACAAGAAACTAAAATCCAACAACAAGAAACTAAAATCCAACAACAAGAAGCTAAAATCCAACAACAAGAAGCTAAAATCCAACAACAAGAAGCTAAAATACACGAATTAGAGGTACTTATTTTGAAGTTAGAGGCGAGAATAGAAATGCTCTTGCAACGTGTAGAAGAATTAGAAAGTAAGTAGAAAACGCGGCCGCATAATTTTATGCGGCTTCCTTCTTATTCCATATATTCGTCTAGTTTTAATTCACCATTAAAAAGCATTTTTTAATGAAAAAATAGGATAGATTTTTATATTGGTATCGTCACTAAGCACAGTGAGAACTTAAATTTCCCCACAGAAAAACCCCAAACAAAACCACACCTCGGTCCTGTCCAGGGTCTACTTCTTACCTATTCACTTCAACCTTCCCACTTCACATGTTCCGGCCCAATCAACGCATACGTACTATCCGCACTAAACGTCTGCTCAATCACATCATTCACATTCGCAAGCGACACCGCATCAATTTTAGTCAACAACTCATCAAGCGTTCTATGATACCCAAGAATCAACTCATTCTTACCATTACGGCTCATACGAGAATTCGTACTCTCTAAACCGAGCATAATGTTCCCTTTTAGTTGTTCTTTCGTATTATTCAGTTCCGTTTCACTAATACCATCTTTACGGAACGTCGCAATACTTTCAGATACTGTTTCTAACAATACAGGTAACTGTTGTGGACTCGTTCCTGCATAAATCGTGAACAACCCACAATCTTGGTGCACGTTATGATACGAATACACAGAATAAGCAAGTCCCTTTTGCTCACGAACATCTTGGAACAGACGTGAACTCATAGATCCACCAAAAATATTATTCATCACACTCACCGCAAATGATTGTTCAGAGCCTACTTTGACGCCAGGATAACCAATTGCAACGTGTGACTGTTCTGTAACTTTATGACGATACTCACTGCCAGCAACGTATGTCGGTTGCTCCGTTTTTGACGCACTACCATTACTATTATATGTTCCAAACAAATTCGAAATCGTCTCTACAAGTGAAGGATCAAAATTACCCGCAACACTGATAACGACACGGTCTGGCGAGTAATAATCGCTCATGTAATCATGAAACGTTTGCGTAGTGAAGTTAGCAATTGATGCCTTCGTTCCTAAGATTGGACGCGACAACGCATGGTCACCGTACGCCGCAACACTTAGCAAATCATGTACCAAATCATCGGGCTCATCTTCATACATGTTAATCTCTTCGTTTATTACGTTTCGCTCTTTTTCTAGTTCTTCTGTATCGAAAACTGAGTTAAAGAACATATCAGCAAGCACTTCGAGCGCAAATGGTGCATGATTATCTAATACTTTTGCGTAATAACATGTATATTCTTTCGCTGTAAAGGCATTTACTTGGCCGCCAATACGGTCAAAACTTTCAGCAATCTCTTTTGCTGAACGCGTGTGTGTACCTTTGAAAAACATATGTTCTAAGAAGTGGGAAATACCATTTATCGCGACTGGTTCATTTCTAGAACCAGCATTAATCCAAATACCAACAGCAACGCTACGTACCGAGGGAATATTTTCGGTAACGATTCGTACGCCGTTCTTACACGTAATTTTGTTTATCATAGTAGCAATGTCCCCCATTTTCTATCTCTACTTTTTGAAAATATATGCCTCATCCAAGAGTTCAGACACTGTGCCAGGTCTCCAACCATTTGATTTTATGTAGTGAATCATACTTTGTAGTGCATCACGCGAACTTTCGGTTGGATGCATGAGTATTACACCGCCAGCGTTTAATTTTCGTTTTAATCGTCCCATAATTTTTTCAACGGAAGGTTTTTGCCAATCAATCGTATCGCATGTCCATAACACCGTTTCTAATCCGAGGTTATGAACGACCTTTACACTGTTTGCATTCCAAGTGCCTGATGGTGGAGAGAAATATTGAATTGGCTTCTTTGTTAGTGTAGCAAGAATTGCATTCGTATCCAAAATTTGTTGCTCAATTTGTTGATTTGTAAGCGTAGTCATATTTGGATGTGAATAAGAATGATTGCCGATTTCATGACCTTCTTCAATGATCATTTTTGCGACTGCACTATTTTTTTGTGTCCATTTACCTTCTAAAAAAAAGGAGGCATGCACATGGTTTCGTTTTAGCGTTGCAAGCATCTCTGGGATATATTCATTTCCCCATGCAACATTGATTGTAAGTGCCACGATGGGCTTTTCAAACTGCCCCCGAAAAAGAGGTGCTGAAGGTAAATCTTTTAAATGAATAGTTGGTGCTTTTTGTTTGTAAACGAGGAGTTCTGGGTCCCACACGCCGTTATTTTTCATCCTTTTTAGCGATTGTTCAACATCAATAGAGATACCATTGTAGGCCGGTAACTTTTTCCATACGACGTCGATTTTCGCATCAATCGGTGCTTTTTCAAAGGACAGACGCTCACTTACTATTTTTTCTCGTAAAAAATCTACACCACTACTTTTTTGGGTATAAAAAAAGAAACTAACGAAAAATGAGAATACGCACAGAAATAGAATTCTTATCCGCACACTGCTGCTCCTTTCTAGATGAAAGAGATAAAAAGAGCTAGTTGCCTAGCTCTTCTTCTTTTTTGTTAGTTTTCTTCATTTTCTTCTTTTAATACAGCTTTTCGTGAAATATTTACACGACCTTGCTTGTCGATTTCGATAACACGAACTGTTAGTGTATCGCCAATCTTCACAACGTCTTCTACTTTACCGATACGCTCAAGAGCGATTTCAGAAATGTGGCAAAGGCCATCTTTACCTGGGAATAGTTCAACGAATGCGCCAAATTTCTCGATACGTTTTACTGTACCTGTATATTCTTGTCCAACTTCAACTTCGCGAACGATGTCTTCGATGATCGCTTTTGCACGACGGTTCATTTCTTCGTTGCTTGACGCAATAAATACAGTACCATCTTGCTCGATATCAATTTTAACACCTGTTTCTTCGATAATCTTGTTGATTTGTTTTCCGCTCGGTCCAATTACGTCGCGAATTTTATCTGGATTAATGTACATAATAAGAATTTTCGGTGCGTACTGTGATAATTCTTTACGTGATTCAGGAAGAATTGACAACATATGCTCAAGAATGTGCATACGGCCTTTTTTCGCTTGCATTAACGCTTCTTCAAGAATTTCACGGCTTAATCCGTCAATTTTAATGTCCATTTGAAGTGCAGTTACACCAGCTGCTGTTCCTGCTACTTTAAAGTCCATGTCGCCTAAGTGATCTTCCATTCCTTGAATGTCAGAAAGGATAGAGTAGTTATCGCCTGATTTTACAAGACCCATCGCAATACCCGCAACTGGTGCAAGAAGTGGAACACCTGCATCCATTAATGCTAATGTGCTTGCACAAATACTTGCTTGACTCGTAGAACCGTTTGATTCTAATACTTCAGATACTAAACGGATTGTATATGGAAACGATTTTTCATCTGGAATTACAACTTCTAACGCACGCTCACCTAACGCACCATGTCCAATTTCACGGCGACCTGGTCCACGAGATGGGCCTGTTTCACCAACTGAGAATAGTGGGAAGTTATAGTGATGCATAAAGCGTTTTGATTCTTCAATGCCAAGACCATCTAAAATTTGTACGTCGCCTAAAGCGCCTAATGTACAAATTGAAAGTGCTTGTGTTTGTCCACGTGTGAACAGACCAGAACCGTGTGTACGTGGTAAAATACCCGTTTCTGATGTTAACGGACGAATTTCATCGATAGCACGGCCGTCTGGGCGTACTTTATCTTCTGTGATTAAACGACGAACTTCTTCTTTTACCATGTAATAAATTACATTTTTTACGATAGAAAGTGTGTCCGCATCTGCTTCTTTTTCTTCGTAAGCTGCGATTACTTTGTTTTCAACTTCTTTAATTGCTGCGTCACGTGCTTGTTTTTCATTCACACGTACGGCTTCAACTAATTCTGTTTCACACATAGCAACAACTTCTGCTTTAATGTCTTTATCTAATTCGAAAAGTTTTACTTCCATCTTTTCGCGGCCAAGTTCTTTGACAATTGTTTCTTGGAATGCGATAAGTTCACGAATTGCGTCATGACCGAACATAATCGCTTCTAACATCACTTCTTCAGGTACTTGTTTCGCGCCTGCTTCTACCATGTTAATTGCATCTTTCGTTCCTGCAACGACTAAGTTAATGTCACTCTCTTCTGCTTGAGCAACCGATGGGTTAAGTACAAATTCACCGTTAATACGACCAACAACTACACCTGCAATTGGGCCATCGAATGGAATGTTTGATGTAGATAGTGCCATCGAAGAACCAAGCATTGCTGCCATTTCTGATGAGCAATCTTGATCTACACTCATTACCATACTAATTACTTGTACATCATTACGGAATCCATCTGGGAATAGTGGACGAATTGGGCGGTCAATTAAACGGCTAGCAAGAATTGCGCGCTCGCTTGGACGGCCTTCACGTTTAATAAATCCTCCAGGAATTTTACCAACAGCGTATAAACGCTCCTCGTAGTTCACTGTTAAAGGGAAGAAACTTACGTTCTTTGGTTCTTTCGAAGCTGTTGCTGTTGAAAGAACTACTGTATCACCATAACGCACGAGCACTGCTCCGTTTGCTTGTTTTGCAAGCTGTCCGAATTCAAGCGTGAGCGGGCGTCCAGCAAGTTCAAATGTATATACTTTTTTTTCAGTCGTCATATCAATTGACTCCTCTCACAAATATCTTCAATTATGTATTCAATCTTATTATCAACATAATGACGTCGTCTTATCAACGAAGTATTGAAAAAAATTCTTAATAGAAAAAGTAAGAATGTCTTTCAATCACTCGTATGTGCGACGTACATTTTAAAAAAAAGCGGGGACTTTCGTGCCCCGCTTCCTTCGAATTAACGACGTAATCCTAAACGTTGAATTAACTCACGGTAACGAGTTACATCTGAGTTACGTAGGTAAGTTAATAAGTTACGACGCTTACCAACCATTTTTAAAAGTCCACGACGTGAGTGGTGATCTTTTTTGTGTGTACGTAAATGTCCGTTTAATGAATTAATGTTTTCAGTTAAAACTGCGATTTGTACTTCTGGTGAACCAGTGTCGCTTTCGTGAGTTTTGTACTCAGCGATGATTTCGTTCTTACGTTCTTGTGTAATTGCCATGATAGTGGCCTCCCA
>JBOFGC010000428.1:0-1344 GCA_051648945.1 Bacilli bacterium | reverse complement strand
CATACACAAAGTACCACCAAAGAAGACGCATCCATCATAATCGAAACGTCCAGGCATTTTCGAACGGTTTTTCTTATCACCTAAAAGTGCAATCGATTGATTATTCATAAGTCACCAACTCTTTTATAGTTTATTTTCCAGGGTAAGACCATCATGAGTAAAAGCAACCCGATTAAGATAAAGTATCCGATTAATATTTTCGGCCAGTCCTTTAATATTTCAACATTCGGAAAATAGTTCGAAAAAATCCACATCAATAGTGAAATACAAATCAAATTACAAAACGTTTTGTATGAAATAAAATCCTCAAGTATTTTCATAAAAGGACGCCTCACATAGTGACAATCGAAATAATTCTGACGATATGCTCTATTTTTTGGATCAAAGTTTTCTATAGCTTCGTAACTCTCTCTCGCTTCTTTATACATTTTCTTTTTCAAACACACATTCGCATAACGTTCAATTAAAGAATTCGTAAATCCGACTTCTGTGTATACGGCTTTTATCGTTTCGATATTTTCTATTTCGACAAATCCCACTTCTAAGAGTTTTAACTTATGTTCTACTACTATTTCCTCAAAAGGGTCGATTTCTTCCGCACGATAAAAAGCTTCAAGTCCCCATTTAAATTCCCCATTCGCTAAGAGCAACTCGGAATATTCAATAAATAAAAACGCTTCCTCGGGGTATAATGCTAATCCTTCTAACAACGCCTCTTCTGCTTCCTTAATTTGACCAAACATAATGTAATACCTAGCAAACATCTGAAAGATTACTGGTCTACGATAATTCATACTATACAATTGAAGCCCAATCGCATGTGCTTCCTCTAATTGTTGATCGTTATACAATGCCATTGCATAATACAACAATGCCGTCGTATTTTCCGGTTCATATCCCAATAGTTCTTCAGCATGAAAAATTACATCATCGTATTTATCTTGTTCAAAATACAAGTAAATCAATTCCATTTTATAATCTACATCTATTTTCTCTTCAGCCATCACTCAATCCTCCTTTTTTCCTTTCTACATACTATATTTCGCCATAAAAAATGAAATTCCTTTATTTCACAAAAAATATTAAAACGACGATAAAGTGTGGGAACACAGGATTGCTGGGGCGATAACTGTAAGTGGATATAGAACAAAAAATAGCCCTCCCGTTGGACGCAGAGAGCTATTTTCTTTGTGTACGGTCCTGCTTACTTACTACATAATGTCTGAGCAATTTGAAATGACTTCGTGTAGAAGAGGTAAGCACTTCTGGGGAATATACACTTTCATTATTCGTTGAGTTACCAAGGTAAACATCATCGGTTTGCTACTATGAAGAATTACTATT
>JBOFGC010000427.1:0-3971 GCA_051648945.1 Bacilli bacterium | reverse complement strand
AGCGATGTAATGTTGTTTTCATTATATGCAGATTGTGTGCCACTCTATTTTTTTGATCCTGTTCGAAAAGCAATCGGGCTAGCACATGCTGGTTGGAAAGGCACATGCTTAAACATATGTGAAAGGATGTACCAAACTTTTATAGACCGTGGTTCAGTAGCAGAAGACATACACATGGCGATTGGACCGCATATTGGCAACTGCTGCTATGAAGTCGATGAGCATGTGGCACAACAATTTATCGAAAAGTTTTCGTATGCAAAGGAATATCTTACAAAAAATAATGAAGGATACAAACTTGATTTAGGCGGATTGAACGCGCATCATGCACTAGATTGCGGCTTAAAGAAAGAGCATATTTTTAGGGGCGATGAGTGTACAAGTTGCAACGTAGACCGCTATTTTTCATTTCGTAAAGAAAATGGAAAAACGGGTAGAATGGGAAGTTTTTTGATGATAAGAAAGTGAGATGTAGTGTATGCGTAGTGTGAGAGAAAATTTAATAGACATTCAAAATAATATGCTTGAAGTAACAGACCGACCAATAAACATTATCGCTGTAACGAAATATGTTTCAAAGGAGCGGACGAAAGAAGCGATTGAAGCAGGGATTGGGCACATTGGTGAAAGTAAGGTGCATGATTTTTTAGCGAAATACGAACAATTTCACCAGCATGACGTAAAGTGGCATTTTATTGGAACGCTGCAGAGTAGAAAAGTGAAGGAAGTTATATCTAAAATTGATTACCTACATTCACTCGACCGAATAAAATTGGCCGAAGAAATTGAAAAAAGAGCGGAAAAACAGGTGAATTGTTTTGTGCAAGTGAACGTAGCAAAAGAAGAAACCAAACAAGGTATTGACGAAAAGGACCTGCTACAATTTGTTCAATCTTTGCACGGATTTTCAAAGATTAATGTGATAGGATTAATGACGATGGCACCTTACACAGAAGACGAAAAACACATTGAAAAAGTGTTCAGTACGCTACAACAACTACAAAAAGATGTCCAAGCACTAAAGCAGACAAATGCACCGTGTGTAGAACTTTCGATGGGTATGAGCAACGACTATCCATTGGCAGCAAAGTACGGTTCGACATTTGTCCGAATTGGTAGTGTGTTAGTTGGCGAGTGAAGGAGGTAGGATGCGGTGAAAATGGTAAAGAAATTTAAAGAATTTTTATTCTCATCTGATGAAGGAACCAACCCATATGGTACATATGATGAAGAGTATGGAACATCGACAGCCCATTCTTTGAGCGATGAAGAAGAGGTGTCTACAAATAAGCAACCTGTGAAACTAACTGCAATTGAAGGTCGAGGAGGAAGTTCAGTGGCGAATAGTGTATTAATTATGGAACCGCGTTCATTTAGTGAGTCAAAAGATATTACAGACCACTTAAAGCAACGTAAAGGTGTGATTATAAATTTACAACGTCTTCCAAAAGACCAGGCGAAAAGTGTTATCGATTTCTTATCAGGTGCAATTTACGCACTTGACGGACAAATTCAAAAAATTGGTCCGCAAACATTTATTTTAGCACCACATTCGTTAGATTTATCTGGAAACATAACAGAATATTTAAGTGATTTTGATCAAGAATAAAGTAGGAGGTAATTTTTATGGATTTATTATTTTCAATTCTAAATAAAGCGTTTGATTTGTACTTTTATGCAGTACTTATTTATATCCTTTTATCATGGTTTCCGGGAGCACGTGATTCGGCATTTGGAAATTTCCTAGGAAAAATTGTTGAACCACTTTTAGAACCGTTTCGTCGCATTATTCCACCGCTTGGAATGATTGATATCAGTCCAATTGTTGCGATTTTTGTTTTACAATTAGCACAACGCGGGCTTATTGAGTTATACTGGATGATACGATAGTATGTAGCGCTGAATACAATTCAGCGCTTTTTTTTGGAGGTAAGTATGAATCAATGGATGCAACACTTTCATAGTGATGAACATATGTTTGTAAAAAGGGTGATAGAATGGCATGAGAATGCATTATATTCGCATAGTGTTGTGACTACGCCGTTTTTGAGTCCAAGAGAACAAAATATTGTACAGCAAATTGTTGGGCAAAGCGATGTGATTTGCTTGAAAAATGGTGGATTTACAGATTGTGAGCGTGCGCGAATGATTCTTGCACCTGATTGGTATACTAATTCAGATAAAGACTGGGAAATCCGAAGTTTTTCTGCGTCGTATGATGCAACGTGGGGTGCGCTGTCGCATCGTGACGTGCTAGGTGCGTTACTTCATCTCGGTGGAGAGCGGAAGCTGTTCGGAGATATTGCAGTAACACAACAAAGCATTCAATGGGTGTGTACGAAAGAAGCGACGGGATTGTGGAGTGATGTGTTAAAAGTGAAAAACATTACACTTTCTCCAAAAGAGATTGAGGCATCTGATTTACAGGAGCTTGAACACAAATGGACAAGTAGACGTGGTTTTGTTTCAAGTTTACGATTAGATAGTGTTGTAGCAGAAGTATATGGTATGAGTAGAAGTGTAGCTCAAACAGCCATTCGAAAGGGAATTGTACGTGTCAATCATCGACAAATTGAAGATGTGGCACATAGTTTAGAAGCAGAGGACATGGTTTCACTTCAAGGAAAAGGAAGAAGAAAAATCCACGCAATCGAAGGTCGGACAAAAAAAGACAATTATAGTATTTCTTATGGCGAACTATGCGAATAAATGTAGACGAAGAATGTAAAAATATGTGATAATATAGGAAATACACAATGTTCATACTGTTTAATTCTAAATCTGTATGCTGATACAGTTGAACACAGGAGGGAAATAGAATGCCATTAACACCAATTGACATTCATAACAAAGAGTTTACAAAAGCTTTTCGCGGCTATGCAGAAGACGAAGTAAACGAGTTCTTAGACCAAGTGATTAAAGATTACGAGCTTGTGTTACGCGAAAAACGTGAGCTTGAAGATACAGCGGCTGACTTAAAGCAAAAATTAACACATTATGCGAGCATTGAAGAAACATTGAACAAATCGATTGTCATTGCGCAAGAAGCTGCAGAAGAAGTAAAACGTAATGCAAACAAAGAAGCGAAGCTGATTGTGCGAGAAGCAGAAAAAAATGCCGATCGTATTGTAAGTGAGTCACTTCAACGCGCAAGAAAACAAACAGTTGAAATAGAAGAATTGAAAAAACAATCACAAGTGTACCGTACGCGTTTTCGCATGCTAATTGAAGCACAATTAGAATTGCTAAATTCAAATTCGTGGCAACACTTAGAAGATGTTGAAGAGTCTAACACAGAAGACACAGCAGATTATTTACGTTAACTGTCGGCATTTATGGACGTATGAGGAGAAATCAGTCATTTTTCCTTAAAAAGTGCATGTGGTGACGCACAGTACCTTGACGAAGTGTCATGACTATCGCTATAATACACACATACATAAAGAAACAATGATAGGAACGTCATATGTTCGTAACGATTGCTTAGCGAGTCAGGGGTAGTGAGAGCCTGATGAATCTTTTCATATGAGGATCATCCTGGAGTTCAAATGCTGAAGGACCTTATTTCCTAAGTATTTGCGTTTGTCACACGTTACGACAAAATGAAGTGGGTTATGAAGGTAACCAATACAGGGTGGTACCGCGGGAGCTTTCTCGTCCCTCAAAGAAATTTGAGGAACGTGGAAGCTTTTTTAATTTGTTTTTTAAAATGGAGGAATGAACAAGATGGATTACAAAACTACTTTACGTCTACCGCAAACTGATTTTCCGATGCGTGGAAATTTACCGGTACGCGAACCAGAAATTCAAAGTCGTTGGACAGAAAACAACTTATACGAACAAATGTTAGAACGTACAAAAGGCCGACCGTTTTTTATACTACATGATGGACCTCCGTACGCAAACGGAAACATCCATATCGGACATGCGCTGAACAAAGTACTTAAAGACTTTATCGTTCGTTACAAAGG
>JBOFGC010000426.1:0-1953 GCA_051648945.1 Bacilli bacterium | reverse complement strand
AACACTTCGATGAAGGGTACGGAGACAGGCAACGGAGACTCCCGCGGAATCAGGCGGAAACGTGTGACCCCACAGGCGCGATTTTTCGCCGAGGAGGCACACGGCCGCCCCGCAGGACGCGGAGTTGCCTGGCGCAGTATCCCAGTTCCGCACAAACATACGCGAGCCACCATATATTTTCATAGAAATAAGAAACAAACATTCACAAGCACGCATTCCCCCCCTCATTTCCACATTAAGAAGTATCAAAAGCCTAATTACATAATATAGTAATAGTAAAAAGTGTGTAGTGAGGTGAATGGAGGATGAGCGCAACACATCCTGCAGTTGAGAAATTCAAACAATTCGTATTGAAACATCCAAAACTCATTGCTGTCGTCCAAAACGAGCAGAAAACATGGCAAACCCTTTTTGAAGAATGGTACCTCTTAGGAGAAAATGACCCATATTGGACAAAATATAAGGATGAAGAAGCAACGACAGTAACACAGACAAAAAATGAAACAAAAAGTAAACCGAAAAGTGAAGGTAGCGATGGCATCGGCTGGTCATCGGTAATGGGACTTTTAAAAGGAATTCGCGTAGATAACATTGGTGGGTATCTCACAAACTTCAATCAAACACTGTCTACCATTCAAGATATTGTCGGTACATTTTCTCCAGAACGAAAAGAAGAGAGCGAAGATGCACCACTGAAAAAAACTGTAAGTGTAAAATCACTGAAAGATTAGAGGTGGACCGATGAGACAAGATTTATGGGCAGTTCTTTCAGAAAAAGAAGAATGGGTTCAATATATACGGGTAGAACCGAAATGGTATCGACTATTAAGTCGGAACCCGGAAAAATTTGAGCAGTTTGAAATCGATGCACTCGCGCATCACAAAAAAACAATCACAGATCATGTCGATAAAGTGAAAAGCGGTGTTCAATTTGCTAGTTTCATGGTCGATATGCTCGGAAATCTAAAATAATGAAAAGCTTTAAGCGTCGGAACACTTCGAAATGTTGACGCTTAGAGCTTTTTTGGACTATGCTAGTAAGAGATGGGAAGTCATCTACAAATAACATGCGAATTATTTTTGATAATGATAGAATTAAAATGCAGTATGTAAGGAGGAAGCGTAGAGTTCAAAGAGTAAACTCTACGCAAAAAAAACATGAAAACAACAATTTGCTTAGTACGTCATGGACAAACCGACTGGAATGCAGCCGGAATTATTCAAGGACGCGAAGATATTCCTTTAAACGGTTTTGGTAAACAACAAGCGAACGATAGTGCAGTCTATTTAGAAAATGAACAGTGGGATGTACTTTTCGCAAGTCCACTTGTTCGCGCGTATCATACTGCTCAAATTATCGGAGAACGTGTAGGATTAACAACAATTCATACGGACGAACGTCTAATGGAGCGTTGTTTTGGCGAAATTAGTGGTAAAGAAGTTGGGTTACTTGCACATCATCGTGCAACAAACACACCAATTAAAGATATGGAACAAGATGAAGCGATTCAAAAGCGGATGATGCACGCGCTAGATGAAATCGTCGAAAGTAATGCAGGAAAACGAATTCTACTTGTCGCACATTCGCATGCCATCAAAGGTGCGCTAAGTGCAATTGATAGCGAACAAGTACAGTTTCATTCTCCTCTAGCGAATGCATGTGCGAGTTATGTTTCATTTGACCATACTACGGAAAAATGGAACATTGACCGCTATAACATTCACGAACATATTCGTAGTACATTAACAAACGAAAAAGGGTGAACTTATGGACTGGACGGATTTATACACAGGTAGCAATGAACTTGCAGATATGATTGTAAATAGTATGCTATTTGCTGAGTATAGAAAATGTAAAGAGCAATTAGCGGCGTGTAAAGAAGCACAAAAAGAAATACAAAACTTTCAAGTAATGAAAGAAAAGTATGAAGAAGTGATGCGATTTGGCAAGTA
>JBOFGC010000425.1:0-1861 GCA_051648945.1 Bacilli bacterium | reverse complement strand
GCGTTATTTAGGCGGTGTACCGTTTATCGGCATTAGTGCACCAATTTCACCAGGAAACAGTGGTGGTCCTGTAATCGATGTGTTTGGCGATGTTGTAGGTATCGCAAGTGCTGGTTTTGATGAAGGACAAAATTTGAATTTAGCATTACCAATTGGTATGGTGGAGCAGTTACGCCCCTCAATCGGTCGTCGCTTGAGTGATTACTTCAAACAACCGAAACAAGAAGATGTTGTTCCAATTACAAATCATACATCTGAAAAACTCGTTGATGATGAAATGCAGTTTTATATGCCCATTAACTCTCGAAATAGTTCAATTCTTGGCAGTATTTACGGGAATTATGATACGGATGAATATCGTTTTGCAGTAAATGAGCAAGCGGAAATCGACCTATCAAGTGCAAATGAGAATGTACTATTTTATATACTAGGTGAAAAAGATGTCGTACCGACATTACCAAAATGGGACGAAGAATTAAAGAAATATAGAATTACACGTACATTGGAAAAAGGAAGTTATCAGCTATTTGTCGTAGCAGCTTCAGAAATTTTTCCAATCGTTCAACCATATGACCTTTCGTTCGGAATAAAAGAGTAATAAGCATGAAACCGAATGAAGTGAAGAAGTGTAGGAGGAGTTTTGGAAATGGAAGAGAAAAAAGGAAGAGTAATTAAAGAAGTATGGGGTTGGGCAAAAGCAATTGCCATCGCATTTATTCTCGTATTTGTCGTTCGAACGTTTTTATTTGTACCAATTGTTGTTCAAGGTGATTCAATGGACCCAACGCTTCATGACAAGGAACGCATGTTTTTAAACAAAATGAATGTAACGCTTAATAAAATTGAACGTTTTGATATCGTTGTATTTAAAGCGCCAGATGGAGCGGACTATATTAAACGTATTGTCGGTTTGCCTGGTGAGAATGTGGAATTTAAAAATGATATTCTCTATATTAATGGGAAAGCAATTGATGAGCCATTTTTAGATGAAAGAAAAGCAGCGCGTACAGAAACAGGTCCACTTACATATGATTTCACACTAGAAGAAGTGACGGGATTAAGAGAAGTACCTGAGAACGCTTATTTTGTTCTTGGTGATAATCGTGATGGAAGTACGGATAGTCGTATGATTGGTTGTATTAGTAAAGATAAGATGGAAGGTACTGCGAGTATTGTCTATTATCCATTTAAACAAATGAGAATTGCAGAATAGTAATAGCGAACAAATCATCCTTTTGGGTGGTTTTTTTGTGCATATATGTTGAATTGTACGTATGATTCTGTGAGAATGAGGGAAGTTCGAATCGTATTTTGGGGGTGAATGAATGCGGAGGCATGTCTTTATTACAGCAGGAACGAAAGGTCTAGGCAAGAAGGTTGTCGAATTTCTATTAAATCGAGGCTATGTAGTGAGTGCAACATATCGCAGTGATTTTCGTTGGGATGAGGCGTTTTTGAAACAATATAGCGAACAACTTTTAGTAGTACAAGCCGATGTTACAAATGTGACCCAAATGCAGAATGCGATTTGTGAAGCAAAAGAAGTGTTTGGTTCAATCGATATTCTTATAAATAATGCGGGACCTTATATATTTGAGCGAAAACGGATCTTAGATTATACAGAAGAAGAGTGGCATACTGTCATGCACGGGAACTTGCTGAATCAGTTGAAAATTTTAAAAGAAATTGTTCCAGACATGAGAGCGAATAACTTTGGTCGAATTGTTAACTATGGCTATTCTCAAGTAGACCATACGCCAGCTTGGCCGATGCGTGGGGCATTTGCAGCAGCGAAAGCGGGACTCGCAAGTCTAACACGAACGCTTGCGCATGAAGAGGCTGAATTTGGTATTACGGTGAA
>JBOFGC010000424.1:0-3165 GCA_051648945.1 Bacilli bacterium | reverse complement strand
CAAAGAGGTCACACCTGTTCCCATACCGAACACAGCAGTTAAGCTCTTTAGCGCCGATGGTAGTTGGAACGCGAGTTCCTGTGAGAGTAGGACGTTGCCAGGCAAAACTTCAAAATCCAACCTTAACGGGTTGGATTTTTTCGTACCATAATGTAATGTTCGACCAAGTAGTTTCCAATAACACTAGTTATTGTGAGAGTAGGACGGAAGCCTAAGCAAAACTTCAAAATCCAACCTTAACGGATTGGATTTTTTCGTACCATAATGTAATGTTCGACCAAGTAGTTTCCAATAACACTAGTTATTGTGAGAGTAGGACGGAAGCCTAAGCAAACTTCAAAACAACCTTAACGGGTTGTTTTTTCGTATCCATATTTAATGTTCGACCAAGTAGTCTCAAATAACACTAGTTACTGTGAGAGTAGGACGACAGCCTAAGCAAACTTCAAAAACCAACCTTAAGGGGTTGCTTTTTTTGACGTGAAAAATAGTACGTACAAGTAACCTCAATCATCGATTTTTGAATGAAAAACTAACATTTAATGAAGGTGTTGAACTACTTTTTTCAAGGTGTCTGTTTGTCGTAATTAGGAAATGTAGGAAACGGCATTTAAGAGAATGCAGTAGTTGTTGAATATTCCACTGCTTTACACGGAGAGGTGGGCATGCTAGTAGGCTAACCAGGCCGGCAAGTTAAACCTAGCCGTGAATATCGTTAATTGCCAAAACATGCATTTCTTAATTGTCGAATACAAGGAGTCACCAAAAAATTGAACACTATATGACAGAAAGCCAATAAAAAAACCTATCAAAATCCAATTTTTAATATGATTAAAATAATATTATGTTATATTATATGATGAACATTTAAATTATTATGACATAATAAAGCAAACAAGAGGGGAAACAAGTGTAGATGAAAAAATGGTACAAAATCGGTCAAGTGGCGAAAATGTTTAACATGACAAAACACGCACTTCATTTTTATGATCGAAATAAGATTGTGAGTCCACAAAAGATTGACGAAAAGAATCGCTTTCGATTCTATAGTATAAATGATATTCTACAGATAAGCATGTTGAAAAATTTCCAATGGCATGGTTTTTCAATAAAGGATGCAAAAATTCAAATGGAAAAACTCAAAAGTGCAGAAGAAATTGCACCATATTTAGATGAAAAACTAAACGAAATTGAAACGCAAATGGAAGAATTAAAAAAACAAAGAGACTCGATTGTGCGCTTTAAAAATAATATAGATAATTTTTTAAAATACCCTTGTGGAGAAGTACATATTGAGACGGTGTCTAAAAGTATAATTAAATCATATACATGTTCGGAGGAGCCAACGCTTGAAGAACTAATTGAAAAACGAATTGGAAGCTATTTGGAGAAGGAGTTTATCAACAGTGGAGTAGATGCACCTATGGCTAGTGTAATTCACTGTAATTCATCTATAACTGAGGGTAAATTTCACTATAAGGAAATTCGAAGAGAATCTGTACGAAGAGATATTTCGCATGAGTATAAGCAATCTGGAACATTTTTATCTATCCGATTTTCTGCACCGTTTACGAGGGAAAGAAGTAGTTATTATTGTAAACTTCTTGATTATATTGAAGAAAATAATTATAGAAGCATCAGTGATTTCAATGAGTATTTTTATGGATGGTATTTTGATGAAGAGTTAAACGATTGTGTATTTCATATTCGAGTGGATATACAAGTGGAAAAAACAGGGATGCACTAAGATGCATCCCTGTTTTTTCTTACTCTTCTTTGCGAAAAAACGTTTTTAACGCGTGAATGACATCGGATTTCTGTTTTAAGATGCAGTGGCGAAATCGCTCATTATTAATATGTTTATAGGTAGTCATTAATGTAGAATGACGGTTGTATTGGTTTACTTCGCCATAGCCAAACATATTGCAGACACTCATGAGTTTTTCGATTAACTTCACACAACGTGGATTATCAGAGGAGAGGTTGTCGCCATCTGAGAAATGGAATGTATAGAGATTGTAAAGTTCAGGGGAGTACTTTTCCTCGATTAAATCAAGGGCCCGTTGATAGGCGCTTGAACAAATCGTACCGCCACTTTCACCTCGAGTAAAAAATTCATCTTCGGAAACGACTTTCGCTTCTGTATGATGTGCAATAAAAAGAACATCAACGGACTTGTATTTTGACTTTAGAAAGCGATTCATCCAAAAAAAACAAGAACGGGCCATATATTTTTCCCAGGCACCCATACTTCCACTCGTATCCATGAGCATAAAGACAACCGCTTTCGTATCAGGCTTTGTTGTTTCATTCCAAGTGCGAAAGCGAAAATCTTCGCGAAGAACGGGAAAAAAGCTCGCTGAACCAGTTGTAAGTGCATTTCGTTTGTAAGCAGCAAGCATTGTTTTTTTCTTATCGATATTTCCCATTAGTCCAGTTCGACGTAAATCATTAAATTGGATATCTTCTACGATATTTGTACTTGTTAGTTTTCGTTCTAATCGGGGAAGTTCGAGTTGCGTAAACAAAGCCTCTTCAAGCTCTGCGAGACTAATCTCGGCTTCGTAATAGTCAGAACCGGCTTTATCGCCAGCGTTTTGCCCTTGACCAGCTGCTTTCTCAGGACGACCACTACCATCTCGTGCGACAACATCACCAATTTGACTATCACCCTCACCTTGACCAACATGTTTGTTTTTTCCATAATTATAACGAATACGATATTCATCAAGTGAGCGAATAGGTACGCGGACGACATCTTTACCATTGGACATGACGATATTTTCTTCACTAATAAGGTCGCTAAGATTATTTTTAATCGCATCATTTACTTTTTCTTTATGTCGTACTTGGTCGTCATACCCTTTTCGGTGAAGACTCCAATTTTCACGACTAATTATAAATGCGTGGTCATTATTGTTTGGCATTTTTTTCTCTCCTTTCAATTCTAGGATGGGAAAGGGACGAAAAGTTGATTACTTTCATCATATGCCAGAGAATATGAAAATTGCCATCGTGAAAAAAAAAACAAAGCCTTCATTCTCTTCATACTTGTAGAGTAAATGGATATGATGGTAGTATGAAAATAGGAGGTGATTTCAATTTTAGCACTTGAAAGTAAACGATTGGTTCTAAGAAGTTGGTCGTTAGCCGATGTAGATGCTG
>JBOFGC010000423.1:0-1556 GCA_051648945.1 Bacilli bacterium | reverse complement strand
ACTGTTTGGTATCTCTCCAGACATTACATGCCTAGGTAAAGTACTTGGCGGCGGTGTACCCGTCGGCGCGTATGGTGGTTCAAAAGATTTGATGGAACAAATGGCACCAGCTGGTCCGATTTATCAGGCGGGAACACTTTCAGGAAATCCACTCGCTATGCGTGCAGGGATAGCGACAATTGGCATGTTAAAGAAAGAACACTACACGACGTTTGAAAAACAATGCACACAACTTGAACAAGGTTTTTATAAACTTAAAGAAAAATACAACGTTCCACTAACCGTGAACAAAGTTGGTTCCATGGTCGGCGTCTTTTTTACAAACGAAAAAGTTGTCAATTTCGAAACAGCAAAAACAAGTGATTTAGAACTGTTTGCAAAGTTCCATACAGCGATGCTCGATGAAGGCGTCATGTTACCACCTTCACAATATGAAGGACTCTTTTTATCGACAGCGCATACGGAAGAAGATATTGCCTTTACACTCGCAGCAGCAGACGCTGCACTACGTAAAATTCTATAATAGAAAGCTACGACACAAACGAAAATGTTGATTTGTGTCGTAGCTTTTTTTGGTTAAAATCATTGATTCCTGCACATACTATGCGAAAAAGTACATGTGGAGGTTATAAATGGTGATACAGAAATACCGTACAATTATTATTATCATGTTACTCTTACTTGTCGGCTTTGCAATTTGGTCTTGGTACACCCTATCATCAGTGCCAGCAAAAAAAGTGAGCACGGATGCCGTAGCGGTCGGAGCGAAAATGCATCCTACTACGCAATTGATAAAAAAAGCAGAGGCAGAAGAACTTGTGCGGAAAGAACTCTCCGTAGAGAATCCACAAAGTATTCGCCTACAATTAACGCGTCAAGACGATGGCTGGTACTATATCGCAAAAGTACGTGAAACAAAAATGTTAGAAACAATATGGACAATAGACGCAATTACCGGGAAAGTTCAAAATACGATGAAACATTACATACCAGTGACGCGATAATTAAAGATTTGTTGGTAAAAAGCTATCATATGAGGTAGCTTTTTTAATTTGGAGAATACGATAGAACTGCGAAACGAGTTACAATTTTAAAACGAGGCGCAACCATCGCGAAACGAGGCGCAACCATCCGAAAACGAGGCGAAAAAACAAAACGAGTTACAACCACACCAAAACAATTTCGTTCTAACCCCCAAACTCCCCGCATACAATTTGTATGAAATCATACGATATGAAAAAATTGTGAATTGGGCCAAGTCATATCTGAAGGAGGAGTGAGAATTATGAGTTCATTTCAACGAAGTACAATTACATATGAGATGCAAGAGTACATTCGCTTTCCAAAAGGATTCAGTGTAGAGGAAATTTTATCACTACAGTTAAATCCAGAAGTAGAAGTGCGCAAAGAAGAAGACATGGTTATTATTGAAGGTGTGATTGTGTTAGAGGGTGAGTACGTTCCATTCGAAGCGGAACAACAAACGGAAGAGCCATCTAGACAAATCGCCAATATTCGTGATGCGGATGAAGTGGCGGCGGTAGAGAACGGTACAT
>JBOFGC010000422.1:0-3435 GCA_051648945.1 Bacilli bacterium | reverse complement strand
CCTTTTCAATTGCAGTTTATGAATAGTTACGCACGTCTCACTCAAGCACACGATTTTGCACAAAAAAAGCTAGATGAGTGGTTTTTAGAATCAGAAAAAAAAGGCGAAGCACGCAGTGTGCTCAATCATGGTGAACCGATTCCCGCGCATTTTGTGCAAGCGCGAGACGGCACACCCTACTGGCTTAGTTTTGAAAAAAGTTTTCGCGCAACCCCAGTATTAGATATCCAAGCATTTTTATCCCACTCCCTCTATACGTATCCAACCGAAGCAGAAGACCGTTTTCAGTGGTATACAGAATATCACACAACCTTTCCTCTTACTTTTTCAGAAAAACGATTTATGATGAGTCACCTCGTTTATCCAAAAGGAATATATAAACTAATCGACGGATATAATTCAGTTCGTCGCGAGTTTCAAGAACTAGAACTCGTCATGAATATGCAAGAAGAAACGTGGTTTGGGCATAATGTAGAACAATTTATTCGCCATATCCAACAAGATGAGTATGAAGTGGAAATGCGGGAGTTTCAAAGCCGTGGTGAAGAAGAGGAGTAGACCAAGTGGAGACTTGGTTTTTTTGTTTTGTAGACAGACGATTGTACTTGCGATGAAAAGTAGTAAAAAAGAAAATACTTTCACAAGTACTAGAATAAGAGAAAGTGAAACCGATGGATAGGAGACAGATTTGAAAGAACAATCTAAACTATTCAATCTATTGAAATCGTTTTCATAGTATAGTAATCTGAATTCAGAAAGCGTTTTCAGAAAATATATAAAAAACCAATTTAACGAGAGGTGTAGACATATGGACTTAGCAACGATTAAATTGTTACTCATCATTTTGACAGTAGTCGCTTTTATCTACCTTATGATGACAAAGAAAATTTCCGCACTACTAGCACTACCTATGATGGGGGTATTAACCGCATTAGTTGCTTCAATTGATGCGCCGATGATCGGATTATTCAACTGGGGAAGTGGCGTAATCGATGAAACTACGGGCGCAGAAATAATAAATTTCGGTATTTTTAACGGGGTAATTGGTGAAGGAACGAAAATGATGGCAAGCGCCATCTCAGCTGCAGTGTTTGGTGCAGCCTTCGCAAAATTACTAAATAAACATGGCGTCGCAGAAAAAATTATTAAAACGAGTGCAGAGTTAGCAGGCGACCGCCCACTAACAATCGCAATCTCTTTCTTTATTGCAACAGTTGTAATCTTCGCAGCGATTGGTGGATTAGGAGCTGTAATCTTAGTCGGTTCGGTATCGTTACCAATTATGATGACAGCAGGAATTACACCAATTACATCGGCGTCTATCGTTCTTATGGGACTAAGTGTCGGTGGCGTGTTGAACGCCGCGAACTACGCAACGTTTGCCGCAATTTTAGCACCAACATTAGGTGGCGACACTTCAGCAGCGTATAACGTAGTCGCTGAAATGAGTTTACCAATATTCATTATCACATTTATCGTCGGTATATTATTTATCGTCTTTAGTTTACGAAATATCGTGTTCCGCAGAACGTGGTCACAAGCACAACCGATGAAGAAAAAAGAAAAAGGACTGCATCCAATTGCGATGTTATCACCACTTGTACCCGTTCTTATCATTATGATTGGTACATTTACAGAATATCCAGTGCCAGCTGAAGTAGCAATTACAGCCGGTATCGTGTTCTTACTCTTTGTTGCCAATGTAAAACGTAAATTGCATAGCATCGTATCGGCATTCGTTGAAGGTACACAAGATGTTGCGGGTGCAATCGTCTTATTAATTGGTCTCGGAATCTTAATTAAAGGTTTCCAGTTCCACCAAGTGACACCAATTATTCAACCAGCAATCGAATCGTTTGTAAGTTTAATGAAAGAGCCGCTTACTTATGTGATTGGTTTCACAATTGCAACGCCGCTCGTACTCTATCGTGGACCGTTAAATACGTTTGGTATCGGTGGGGCATTACCAACATTGTTTGCTGCAGCAGGATTCTCACCAATTGCTACTATTTGGGCATTACGTTCAACAGGTATGCTACAAGGATTTGGTGATCCAACGAACTCACAAAACATTTGGATTGCGGATTTCGTACAAGTAGATCCAAACGAAATTACGAAGCAAGTATTTTTATGGGGCGTTGTTATGAGTTTCTTAATGCTAATCTATGCAGTATTTATCAACGGAATTACGCTCATCGCCTAGTGTAAAACATCATGAGGAGGTACGATTATGAATCGCAAAGTACGGATTGGTATTGACGTCGGTGGTACATTCACAGATGCCGTTGTCATTGATAATGAAAGTGGTACGTTAATCGCAAAAGAAAAAATTCCAACAACTCACCATCACAACGGTGGTGTAGCACAAGGAATTATTGAAATCATTCAAAAAGTATTAACAGCAAATAACATACAACCAGAAGATGTAGCGTTTATTGCCCACGGAACGACGCAAGCAACAAATGCACTATTAGAAGGTGATGTTGCACCAGTAGGCATCGTCGGCATGGGCAAAAGTGGACAAGCAAAACGCGAAACAATGGTAAAAGATATCGAGCTCGCACCAAATCGATATTTGAAAGTGTTGCATGAATGGATTGACGCAGACAACGTCAATGAGAGTACAGTACAGCATGCGATTGCTGCATTAAAAAGTAGAGGTGCGGAAGTAATTATTGCATCGGAAGCGTATGCCGTAGATGATGCTTCAAATGAAGAACTTGTCGTAAATATTGCGAAGAAACAAGGGTTATACGCAACAAGTGGACACGAAATTAGTCAGTTATACGGCTTAAAAGTGCGCACAAGAACAGCCGTTGTTAACGGTTCTCTCATTCCAAAAATGATGGAAACGGCGAATATGACAGAAAAAGTTGTGAAAGAAGTTGGGATTCCATCTGAACTGATGATCATGCGTGCAGATGGCGGCGTAATGAGCATAAACGAAGTGCGTAAACGTCCGATTTTAACGATGTTATCGGGTCTTGCAGCAGGTGTTGCGGGTGCACTCATGTATGAAAAAGTAACAGAAGGCATTTTCTTTGAAATCGGTGGGACGAGTATTGACATCTCAGTCATTAAAGATGGCAAAGTTACAATTAAAAATGCCCAAGTTGGTGGAAATAAAACCTATTTAAAGTCACTCGATGTACGCACACTTGCCATTGCAGGTGGTTCAATGATTCGTATTAGCAACAATAAAATCATCGATGTCGGCCCACGTTCCGCGCATTTAGCGCACAAACAATATGAATGTTTCGCAAGTGCGACGGATATGGTTCAACCGAAAGTAGAACTGATTACGCCAATTAAAGGGGACCCAAGTGATTATGCAATTGTAAATTGCAGCAACGGAAATCAGTATGCGTATACCCTAGCAGGCGCTGCTAACATTTTAGGCTATGTACCAGCAGGGGATTATGCCTATTCAAATTC
>JBOFGC010000421.1:0-2613 GCA_051648945.1 Bacilli bacterium | reverse complement strand
TGTGAGCCAAGGGAAATAGTTGTGCTCTGTGGCCGATTGATTCGATATATCGCGCCGTTATCTGCGCTTCTTCTTCATTTCTAAATATCGCAATCCTCATCATGTTATCGCACACTTTCTTTTTGATTGCTATTTTCCTCAAACTGAAATAATTTCGTGATAAAATCAATTTTCACTTCTAATTGATCGTCTTCTGGTAACTCTTTTATATAACGCACAGGGTCTTTCATCAACTGATTTAGTACACTTCGCATATGTTTGCGAATGACGTTTCTTTCTTTTTCACCGAGGTGACTTAGTTTTCGCTCTAAACTTTGCATCGTTTCTTCTGCAATTTTGTCCATTCTCCGTTGCAGTGCTGATAATGTTGGTACTACGATTTGTTTTTTCATCCATTGTTCAAAACTATACAATTCGTCTTGTGCCTGCACTTTTACTTCTTGCGCTAATTCAATTCTCTTACTCTCATTTTCTTGTAAAAAAAGATGTAAATCGTCCACTGTATACAACGTCACATCTCTTAAATCACCAACATTGGCCTCTATATTTCTAGGCACACCAAGGTCAATAATTGCTAGTTGTTTTTCGTTTCGTGCACTTATATGATGTTGCTCCAACCACGGAACGTCACATCCAATTGCACTAATTATTAATGTGTAGTCTGTGTTTTCTTTTTTGAGTTGTTCTATTGTTATTGCATTATATTTATAACGACTACCTAGTTGCTGTGCTTTTTCTTCTGTCCGATTCGCAATTGTTACATTTTCTGCGCCACTACTATTCAGATGTTGCACGACGAGTGCACCCATTTCCCCAACACCGACAACGCATATTTGATCAGTTGCTATGTTTTGAATAAGTTCTCGCCCAACACTGACCGCTGCATAGGCAACGCTCATCGGCCGGTCATTGAGTCGCAATTCGGTATGAATACGTTTCGCAAAACGGAGGCAATGACTAAATAGACGATGCATCCACTTGCCAACTGCACTTGTTGTACTACACGTTCCGTAAGCATGCCGCAACTGCCCTAATATTTGTGTTTCCCCGACAACTAACGAATGCACGCCACACGCTAGTTCGAACAAATAAAGGACCGCTTCACTTCTCTGTCTAACTACCGCAAATGCCGCAATTTTTTCAGCATCCACTTTACAATACATACTCAAAAAACGATAGATGCGCTCTTCACACGCGCGCACATTATCAGTGAGAACGACTACTTCTGTTCGATTACACGTACTCATGACAACACATTCATGGATATTTCGTAAGCTAGCAATTTGCTCCGCAACTTGAGCATATGCGCTTTCATCTATTGTCATTTTTTCCCGATCATTTATCATGACATGATTATAGTCAAAACTAAACGTAACAAATTGCATCCGGTCACCTACTTTTGTAGTTTTTTTATATTGTAGCATAACTCGTGGGGTGGTGGGGTTTTGATCTATTTTATTACATTGAAAGTGAAAATACCTACACCAAAAGACTAGGACATCGCCCTAGTCTTTTATTTCTAACCTTTTTCTTCAAGCTTTTGAATGCGGTCACGTAATAAGTCATTTTCCTTCCGGAGTGCTTCATTTTCTAAGCGTAATTCTTCTATTAAAGGCAAGTATACTGCTTCTAACTCTGCTTTAATCATCGGATATAACTCCGCTCGCATTTCCTTTAACATCTGTTCTCGCTCTTCACCGCGTATTAAATCATACATATCAATTTTTTGGCCTCCAGCTGATATGACAAAACTATCAAAAAAAGCATCAAACATTGTTAGAGGAATTTTGAAGAGGTAGGACAAAGCTGAAACTAACGGTTTGATTTCTCTAAATAATGGCATATCGTTATATACCGATAGTATCGACTGAAGAACATTTTTATAAACATCCATTGGTAGTAGAACTTCACTACTTTTATTACAGTGTGCCCAATTTACAGCGCGCCACAACGCAGCCATTTCAGGGGTTAAATCGCCTTCTTCATAGTTATCCATATAAAGTGGAAAATAGAAATTCGTTTCATTCGGTTGTTCTAATGAGTTCAAATATTGTTGCCAACTTATTTCTGGGATGCCACTACAACCTGGCGCAAGTACTAAAATGTGGTAAATGGGTAAGTTTGTTATGTTTCCTTGGATACGACAAAAATACTCTCTCCACTTTAGTACATCTAGATGGCTAATCGCGGATTCAAATTCAATGTGGATGATCATCTTATCTTTTTCATTTTTTTTATTTTTCAACAAATACAATCGGTCGATAATACGTGTATTCGAAAAACTAGCATCTGCAAGTAGTTCTTCACCAAGTTTGAGACGTTCAATGTGCATTTCTTCGAGAGGAGCCGTGGAGTAATTTTCTGTGAAATGATGTGAAGCAAGGGAAAGCCAGTCCAAAAAATATGCGTCCGAAAATGTTTTGAAACACCGATCAAAATCAAAGCGGGACAATATTTCACTTCCTTTCAATTTTATGACTCCATTATATCCTAAATAGCCACAAATAAATTGAAAACTTTGTTTTTTCATTACAAAAAAATCCCCCTAGCACAATCACTAGAGGGACTCCAAAACTTCTATTGCTCCGCGTGTCTCGAACCAAACATACGGCG
>JBOFGC010000420.1:0-3452 GCA_051648945.1 Bacilli bacterium | reverse complement strand
GTAATGTAACAACGACGAGTAAAAAGATAAGCGTTAAACTAATGAGCACCGTGTTCAGCGCAATTTCATTTGGCGTTTTTTGTCTGCTAGCCCCTTCTACAAGTGCAATCATTTGATCGATAAACGACTCACCTGGGTTCGTCGTAATGCGAACTTCAATCACATCACTTACAACAAGCGTTCCACCTGTCACCGATGAAAAGTCACCGCCCACTTCTTTTAATACCGGCGCCGATTCTCCTGTTATTGCCGATTCATCAATCATTGCCATTCCGGAAATAATTTCACCGTCACCAGGTACCATTTGCCCTGAAGCGACGCGTACTACATCCCCTTTACGTAGTTGATCTGCTGAAACTTCTGTAATTTCTTTTGTCTTTTCGTTCATTAAGAACGCATTTACATTGCTTTTTGTTTGGCGCAGACTATTTGCTTGCGCTTTTCCTCGACCTTCCGCAAGCGCTTCTGCATAATTGGCGAACAACAGCGTTGCAAATAGAATCACAATTACACTTGCATTAAACCAAAGTGGCATTTCACTTTGACTTCCTTCAATAACTGTATAAACGACGGTCAACATAAAGCCGACATACACAACGAACATGACTGGATTTTTCACCATGTTTTGCAGAGAAAACTTTTTCAATGACTGAATAAATACATCACGTTGTGAAACACCTTTTTTATTTTTTTCTATCGATTGCTCCATCATTACTCTTCTCCTCCTACAACGTTAAAAATTCAGCAATTGGTCCTAATAGTAGAACAGGTAAATACGTTAGTGCCCCAACAACCATTGAAATGACGATAAAAATTGTACTAAACGTATACGTATCTGTGTGTAGCGTACCTGCTGACACACTAAGCTTCGGTTTATTATTCAGTGAATTTGCTACATAAAACATTGCAATTAACGGAATGTAGCGTCCGACAAACATCGCAAACGCTGTTGATAAATTCCAGAACGTAGTATTATCGCCCAAACCTTCAAATCCCGAACCATTATTTGCAACACTCGAAGTAAACTCATAGATCACTTGTGTCAATCCATGAAAACCTGGATTTGAAATACCTGCTACACCAGCTTCTGTTGCAAGTGCAAGTGCTGACAATCCCAAAATAATCGCCGGTTGGATGAGGAGTGTCACTGCAATCCATTTCATTTCTTTTGCATCTACTGTTTTATTTAAATATTCTGGCGTCCGACCAATCATCAGTCCACCGATGAATACCGTAATAATTACATACATGATGATATTCATAAATCCAGCACCCACACCACCGAAAATGGTATTCATCATCATATTGAGCATTGGAATTAAACCACTAAGCGGTGTGAGCGTATCATGCATACTGTTTACTCCACCGGTTTCACTTACTGTCGTAACAACAGAGAACAGCGAGGACCCGAGTATTCCGAGACGTACTTCTTTTCCTTCAAGGCTAACACCCGCAACATTTGCGTCAGTGTATTGTTTTAATGGTTGTAAATCGGAAAAAGTTTGTAAAGCAAACATCGCTAATACGATTGCAAACAATCCGTAAAACAACACTTTTCCTAGTTTCGGATTTTTCGCCATCCGTCCAAACAGCAACACAACTGCAAAAGGAAGTAGTAGCATTAAAAACATTTCAAAAAAATTGGCGTACAGATTCGGATTTTCAAACGGGTGTGCGGAATTAACGCCCATGAATCCCCCGCCATTGTTCCCAAAGTGCTTAATCGAAAGCAACGATGCAACTGGCCCCCGTGCAATGGTTTGTTCCGCACCTTCAATCGTCTTAACCGTAATGGATGAATCGTACGTTTGTGGTACGCCCATACTTACAAATACAATCGATGAGATGAACGCCATCGGTAGAAACACGCGCACGATACTTCGAACAAAATCTTGATAAAAGTTCCCAATCTCTTTACCTACTAAAGCGCGGATAAAGGCGATACACATACCAAGCGTCGTTGCCGGTGCGACAAACATCATAAAGGTAATGCCCATAGTTTGAGAGAAATACGATAACGATGCTTCCCCTGTATAATGTTGTAAATTCGTATTTGTCATAAAACTAATGACTGTATTTAATGCTAACTTCCACTCTAGCCCTGGTAAATGCAAAGGATTCATCGGCAATACATGCTGAAAGACTAAGATGAAAAATACAAGTACCATAAACAAAAGATTGGATATCAGCATAGAAAGCACATATTTCAACCACGTCTGTTTCTTTGTTGGATCAATTCCACTGATTTTAAAAATTATGTTTTCAATCGGAGCGAATAATTTGTTAACTTTACTTTCTTCATCTACAAAACTCTTTTCTAAATAGCGACTCATTCCAAAAGCACCGAGAACGCTAAGCGCTAAAAAGCACAGTATCATCAACCATTCCATACGACTTGCCTCCTAAAATTTTTCTGGTGATATGAGCGCATACACTAAATATGCAAGAACTCCGACAATAGACACCATTAAAAGTACAATCATTCTTCATCATCCTCCGTAATTTCCTGTATCCACCGAACAAACGCACGATACATGACATAATGAATGGCAACAACACTACAAATACCGCATATAAAACCGACTCCATACGACATTTTTCCGGCCTCCCAGCACGAAAAAAAGCACTAGGTAAGAAACCTAGTGCTTTTTTGTGCATAACAAATAGAGATTTGCTATTCGCAATAAAAAACATAAGTAACCTACGCGTCTAACGCTTACGGAGTTAGCTGTCGGATTCGGACGAGTGTTACGCGTCGCCCGTTCTGCAAATGCAGAACTCACCCCAAGTACTTTCGTACAGAAAATTGGTTCCCCCGCTCAAAAATTGATTTAGCGATTTTTAGGTATCATACTATTCAGTTGGTTTTCAATACTATTTCCCTCCATCTCATGTACGCTTACGAAGTTAGCTGTCGGGTTCGGATAATGAGTCCCCGGTGCATTTGCACTTCACCCCAATTGATTGGTTCCTCCGTCAATAAGCCGTTGTTCAGCGATTTCCATCTGACTTATGAGCTTGATTATACGCTCAATTCGAACTTTGTAAATATTTATAATTGTAAATATTTTTAGTTACGCTTACATTTTTTCATAAAACATAAGCATGAAACGAGAGGTTGCCTTTTTCACAACCCATCGATGAAAAGTTTTATCGCGAACATTAATACTTCGATGAAGGGTACGGAGACGGGCAACGGAGACTCCCGTGGAATCAGGCGGAAAACGCGCTTTCCCCGCAGGAGCAGCTTTACCGCGAAGAGGAGGCACAGTGCCTCCCCGAAAGGCACGCGGAGTTGCCTGGCGTAGTACCCCAGTTCCACACAAACATACGCGAGCCACCAGTTATTTTCATAGAACATACCCATGAACGCGAGCGTAGCCTTTTTCACAACCCATGGATGAAAAGGTTTAACGCGACCATCAACACTTCGATGAAGGGTACGGAGACAG
>JBOFGC010000419.1:0-3905 GCA_051648945.1 Bacilli bacterium | reverse complement strand
CCTGTCGTTGCACGTGGTGAGTTAATTGGAATTGTCACGACATCTGATTTGTTACGGCGCCTCGTTAGTTTAACTTGTTCTCCTATACCGAGCACAAGAATCGATGTGCTGGGACCAAAAACGAATGATGCAGTTCTTACACTTATCCAAACCATTGCGGACTATAAAATTCCACTTATCAGTTTTATTATTACAGAAGATGAAACGAATTCCGAACAACAAATTTATGTTTTACGGATTCGAAGCATGGACACACATAGCATCACACAGACATTGCAAGAAAAGGGATTTGATATTTTATGTCCATTTTAACAAATGATCACGCAGCATTTATTTATTCTGAGCGGTTGTTAGATTATAAGTTTTCTGATGATCATCCATTTAATCAAAAAAGGATCGCTTACACATTCGATTTATTACAAAGCCTAGGCGCATTTGAAAACGCTATCATTCTTCCTCCTCGTCAAGCGACGATTGCTGAAATTTGTAGTGTTCACAGTGAAGAATATGTACAAGGAATTGTCCAAGCAAGCAGTGGAGAATTGAAAAAAAGTGCTGCACAAAAAATTGGAATCGGTACAGACGATACCCCCATATTTAATGATATGCATAACGCTACATCCTGGCTCGTTGGTGGCACACTACGTGCTGTTGAAGCGATTTTTGAAGATGGCTATAGCCACGCTTGCCACATAGGTGGTGGACTTCATCACGGCTTTCGTAGTCATGCAAGCGGCTTTTGTATTTATAACGACAGCGCAATCGCCATTCAACAAATGATTCAACGCTATGGTGTGAAAGTACTGTATGTCGACACCGATGCGCATCACGGTGATGGTGTGCAATCGATTTTTTACGACAGCCCTAATGTTTGTACGCTATCTTTACATGAAACAGGGCGCTATCTTTTTCCTGGGACTGGATTTGTTGAGGAACGTGGCGTCGGGAAAGGCTATGGCTATAGCTTTAACATTCCCCTCGATGCTTTTACCGAAGATGATTCTTTCATTTATGCCTATGAATCGGCACTTTATGAAATTGTACAGTGGTTCAAACCTGATATTATTGTGAGTCAAAACGGAGCGGACGCGCATCACTGGGACCCGCTCACCCATCTGAGTTGTTCGATGCGATTGTATGAAAACATCCCGCAAGTTGTTCATAAGTTAGCACATGAGTATTGTAACGGTCGATGGTTAGCTGTTGGTGGTGGTGGCTATAGCATTGAGAATGTCGTTCCGCGTGCTTGGAGTTTACTTTGGCTCGAAATGAGTAATCAAAAACATTTACTGCAACAACATTTGCCCGATGAATGGTTACATGCGATGGAGCATAGTACAGGCAAACAACCCTTTTCGAAATGGTTTGATTATGGAGACCTCGGAATCACCATCCCTCGTCGCAGTGAAATCGAAGAAAAAAATTACTACACTGTTCAAAAAGCGTTAAGCATTATAAAAAACATCTAAAAAAAATCCTACAGAACGTTGCTCAATCAACATACTGTAGGATTTTTACTATTTTGTACTTTGACGCACTTGAATTCGGTGTGGTAAGGAAACATGTTGTTGCTCTACCGTTTCGTTATTCATGATTTTCGTAAGTAAACGCATGGCAACGGCTCCGATATCATAGACCGGTTGAACGACACTCGTAAGTTTCGGTCGAACCATTTTCGCTAGTTTCGTGTTATCAAAACCAATCACTTCAAGTTGTGATGGAATACATACACCACTGTCTTGTGCCGCATGAATTACCCCAAGGGCCATCTCATCGTTCGCTGCAAAAATAGCTGTTGGGTTGTATGGCAATAACATTTCAAATGCTTCAACACCTGAATCGTACGAATAATCGCCACCATTTACAAGCTGATCATTTAGTGGAATGTTATGTTCTGCTAATGCACGCACATACCCTTCGTACTTATAGCGCGTATGAATTGACGTTTCCATTCGACCTGAAACAAAGCCAATTGCTTTATGTCCGTTATCAATCAGTTGCTTTGTCGCATCATATGCTGCTTGTTCATAGTTAATATGAACCGATGGCATTTGCAGTGTTTCATCAATCGTAGCCGCCAAAACGATTGGCACTGGAGAACGACGAAACTCTACAAAATGTTCTTCTGAAATCATATTACCCATATAGATTAGGCCGTCTACTTGTTTCGCTAACATCGTTCCAATTAGACGTACCTCTTTCTCTACATTGGCATCTGAGTTACTTAAAATAATATTGTACTTATACATCGTAGCAATATCTTCAATCCCACGTGCCAGTTCTGCATAAAACAAATCTGAAATGTCAGGAATGATTACACCGACAGTTGTTGTTTTTTTACTCGCTAACCCTCTCGCTACTGCATTCGGGCGATAGCCGAGGCGGTCAATTGCTTCTAATACTTTTTTTCTTGTTGTTGGTTTTACGTTTGGATTACCATTTACTACACGCGAAACCGTTGCCATGGAAACATTTGCTTCACGAGCAACATCATAAATTGTTACGTTCATTGTTTTTCTCCCTTCTGTCTGCTTCTAACAATGTATCTGAATGTATGTTCTTATGTATCAGTATTCACGAATCGAGTGAAAATATGAAACTTATACTTCATTTAACCATCATTTTAACACAAATTAAACAAAACTTCGACCGTCACAACTAGCCGTTTTTTGTTTCTTTTTCTTTATTTTAGACAACGTAGTGGTAGGTCTTCTGAATAACAGATAAAGAACCCTCCTGGATAAAGATATTCATATTCCGTATCAACATCCGGGTATTTTGTAAAAACGGACTCGAAGTCTTCATATACGATTAGATATTATCTATGTGTACCTGGTCGCAGTATCAATAAGTTCCCTATCGATTGCTTCAAAATATGCTCCATTTATACATCCGCCTGTTTTCTTGATTGAAACAGCAAAGAAAAATATCCTCAATCCTTTTGAATTCCTGAATTAGCTGTTTGAACAATAACCGAACATAACTTTGCACATTGGAATGTGGGGGCTATTTGAGACTTGTTTTACTATTTTGGATATTTTGTAACACCTTATAAATACAAATACGGTGGAAATGCAGCAGTTACTAAATCATCTGTATTTGAATGCCTTTGATTTTTATGACTATCTAAAAAGCAAATATACCAATCATATGTTTCATGTATCGAATTTAAAACTTCAGATATATGCAAGTTCGGTTGTCTTTTCAAATAATGAATCAACGTACCAATCAGTGAGTAAATATACTTGTTTAGTCTAATTGTTGTTATATCGACGTTAACAGAATTACTGCTATCTGAGTGAACTAACTTATTTCTTAATCTATAGATTCTGGTTATATCATGCTCTATAACTTCACGCAAAGTTACTATAGATTCTTTTAATTTTTTGAGGCTCAATATCTCTCTAATATATGCTATTTCCCTATAAAGAACTACGTTTTCCTCTTCAAATCTTTTTAACTGCTCAAGGTTATTTTCACAAGATAAAAATTTCAAAAAATGATTTTTATCGTATTTTCTAGTTTCCTTCGAACAAGTTCTAAATAAATTCTCGATTATCTCTATTTCAACGCAATTCTTGTTACTGCGATACTTCTCAAGATTTTCCCAGAGCATATTTAGTCTATCCTTTATATGGTACATACAAATAATTTTTGGGACAATATCTATTACTTTTCCAATTATACTTTGCCCTTCATATGTGTTTAATATATATTCTAAGCTAGTCCAGTTGTTCAACAATCTATTTTCCGGTGAACTGTCAATTGCTTTCCTTAGAATTTCTAGAGAATTATTTAATTGGTTTATACTGATGTTTATTTCTCCATCATCAAAGCGAACTTTATCTCTAAGTTTAATAAAATCAAAAATATCGTCTTTTTCTCTTTCAGATATCTTGTTCTTA
>JBOFGC010000418.1:0-5457 GCA_051648945.1 Bacilli bacterium | reverse complement strand
ACTAACGATAGACGCGGCTTTGTATGCCGCAATGCCGCCAGTTACACCAACTACGATATTTTTCCCCATAACCGTCATCCTCTCAAATTATGTAAAAAGAAGGCGGGAGAAGAAACGTTTATACACGTTACTTTCTCGTCGCCTCCCGAAGTGGTTTACTTATCCTTGATGCTCTACTGTTTCAAAACGTAACACTTCAGCTTCAATTTCTTCAAGCGCTTTGCCTACGTATTTGTGTGATACAGGTTTTGCAATCATTTGATCTTGCAATTCTTGCATTTGACGCGCACGTTTTGACGCTACCGAAACGAGTGTGTACTTTGAATCTAGTTTTTTCATTAATGAATCAATCGACGGATTTAACATGGTTATTCCTCCAACATTTTTTTATATCGACGGCTTACACGTTCTCTTTTGCAATGTTCAGCCGTAAGTATCGCTTTTATGCGGTTCGCAGCTTCTGAAATGCGGTCATTCACAACGACATAGTCGTATGCGTCCATCATTTCGATTTCTTCTTTTGCCATGTTCATACGGTTGTTAATTAAATCTTCCGTTTCTGTGCCACGACCTGTAATACGACTGCGTAACTCATCTAAACTTGGTGGAGCTAAGAAGATAAACAAAGCATCCCCAAACACTTGTTTCACTTTCATCGCACCTTGCACTTCAATCTCAAGCATAACATTTCTGCCTTCTGCTAATGTTTTTTCAACATAATCGATTGGTGTGCCGTAGTAATTTCCAACAAACTCTGCGTGCTCTAACAGGCGACCTTCTTTGATCATCTGTTCAAAGTATTCTCTTGATCGGAAAAAATAATCCACGCCATCAACTTCACCGTTTCTTGGATTGCGAGTTGTCATTGAGATTGAATAGTGTAAATTTGTATGTGTTTCTTCAAAAAGCGCTTTTCGTACAGTTCCTTTACCTACACCTGATGGTCCTGAAAGAACAATTAAAATGCCTCTTTCTTGCAAAATATCCGCCTACCCTTCTATTGTAAACAATGCGATTTGTATAATTTCTATATTAAAATGTTTTTTGCTAGACAATTTAAGAGTATAGCATGGAATGAAGTAAGAAAGTAGTAATTCAGAAAAAAAAATATGTACATGTCGTGTTTTCTTATTCTTTCCAGAACATTTCTACTTCTATACACTTTCTTTATTCCCTATTCAATATTTTGCACTTGTTCGCGCATTTTCTCTAGTGCTGCCTTCATTTGGACAACGGTTTGACTGCAATCCGACGAAACAGTTTTACTACCCATCGTATTACATTCGCGTCCCATTTCTTGCAGTAAAAACTCTAATTTACGACCTACTGGTTGCGTGTCATTCAGTGCGTCTTGAAACTGTGTGCAATGAGATTTCAATCGTGTGACTTCTTCAGTTATATCTACTTTATCCGCAAAAAGGGCAAATTCAAGGGCAATGCGGTTATTTTCTTGTTCACTAAAGCTTTGGTTCGGATTTTGATCACGCCATTCCTGCAGTCGCTTTGTTAACCGCTCTTGATGGTTGATTTTACTTCTTTCACTATGCAAAACCATCATAGGGAGCAATTGTTCGATTGTATTTAACAGCTCGTTTAAATGGACTGCCGTTTGTTGTCCTTCAATGCTTCTCATCTCTACAACTTGCAAACAAACGGTCCGTACCATTTCTATGACAAACTTCTCTGTTTCTTCATTCATTGTCAGATCTTCGTCTACTGTTACGACATCTTCTCGCAAAAATAACTGCTCTGCTGATAATTCCACACCGAACTTTTCTTTCACTTGAAGACTGTACTGCATATATTGTTGCGCTAGTTCCCAGTCGATACGCAATTTTTTTTGTGATTTTTCAGCATGATGTACACTTAAGTATACTTCAATCCGGCCTCGTTTTACATATTCAGCGATTGTATGTTTTAGCTTCGTTTCAAGATGAAACAACAATCGTGGTAGACGATTATTATATTCTAGAAAACGATGATTGACACTTTTCATTTCGATATCAACAATCCAACCGTTTAATTGTGCAGATTGTTTACCATAACCAGTCATACTTTTCAACGTTTGCTTCCTCACTTTTTCTTATCTACTGAAAAGCGGTGATGAGAATTCTCACCACCGCTTCATTTCTTATAGTATAGCATAGTTCAAAACATAGTACTACGCAAAGCAACTTCCCGTACGTCATTATGCTTTTTTACTCGAAAGTCCAAATCCAGCAAGTAAAAATGTCGGTATTCCCGCAAGACCTAAAATAAGGAGCCAATCCTTATTATGAATTGTTTCTGTATGAAAAATTTCTTGTAATGGTGGATAATAAAGTACGACGAGCATTAATAATACGCTAATGAGCACAGCGCCGACTAAATATAAATTACCAAACGGATTACGATGAATGACCGAATGTTCACTTCTGCAATCAAAGACGATGAGTAACTGACTAAACACAAGCGTTGTAAACGCAACGGTTTGTGCATATTGAAGATCATCTGGATACTGATTGTTCATAATAATAAACGCGATAAGTGTAATCAAACCGATTAAAAATCCTCGTGTTATGATACGACTAGTCATCCCACGTGCAAAAATCCCTTCCCGTGAAGTTCGTGGTGGTGTATTCATCAAATTACTTTCTGCTTTATCTAGGCCAAGCGCCATCGCAGGTAGTCCGTCTGTGACTAAATTTACCCAGAGAATTTGCACAGGTAAAAGTGGTAATGGTAACCCGAGTAACATCGCAAAAAGCATGACAAGAATTTCACCAACATTTGACGCTAACAAATAGCGAATAAATTTTCGGATGTTTTCATATATGTTTCTACCTTCTTTAATGGCCGATTTTATTGTAGAAAAGTTGTCGTCAAGTAAGATGACCGATGAGGCTTCTTTCGCTACGTCTGTTCCCGTTATTCCCATCGCGATGCCGATATCCGCTTGTTTGATTGCTGGCGCATCATTTATTCCGTCACCAGTCATTGCAACGATATGACCTAAACTTTGTAGTGTGCGTACAATTTTCAATTTATGCTCTGGGGTTACACGCGCAAATACATACACTTCATCCACAATTTTTTGAAACTCGTCATCAGCAAGCAAATCGAGTTGTTTTCCTTCGAGCACTAAACCGCCTTCAGATAATAGACCAATTTCTTTCGCAATCGCCTCTGCTGTTCGCACGTGGTCTCCTGTAATCATAACCGTACGAATGCCAGCCGCTCGACACTCTGCAATTGCCGGCGCCACTTCTTTGCGTGGAGGATCAATCATTCCTTGAATACCTAAATAGATAAGATTGCGCTCTGCATCTTGTGCACTATTCACTTTTTCATTGGCACCCACTTCACGATACGCGATGGCAATTGTTCGTAACGCATTGCTTGTCATGCTATTATTTGCTGTATCAATTCGTTTTTGAAAAACTTCATTCAGAGATTGAACACGACTTGAAAGCCATAAACTAACGCACCGCTCTACGATAATATCGGGCGCACCCTTTGTAATGACTAACGTTCGTCCATAACTATCTTTAACTAAAACACTCATCATTTTTCGCGCAGAATCAAATGGGAATTCTTGCAAAATTGTGAAATTTGCACGCAAACTGTTGCGCGTTAGTCCCGCTTTTTGCGCCGCGCAAACGAGCGCACCTTCCGTTGGGTCACCGTCAAGCGTATACGTTTTCTCTTTTTTATTAATTTCCGCATTGTTGCACAAATAGCCAAAAGCAAGAAGCTGTGTAATCGCTTGTTCGTTTTGTAACTTTACTTCTCGCTCATTTCTCGAAAAGATACCCGTTGGCGCATAGCCTTCGCCCGTCACATGCGTCATTTCGCCATTTGTCCAAATCGCTGTTACCATCATCTTGTTCTCTGTCATTGTCCCTGTTTTATCAGAACAAATAACATTCGTACAGCCGAGCGTTTCTACAGAAGGCAAGCGACGAACAATGGCATTTCGCTTAATCATTCGTTGCACACCTAAGCTTAATGCTACAGTAACAATCGCGGGAAGCCCTTCAGGAATCGCCGCAACCGCTAAACTTACACCCGCCAAAAACATCCGATATAATTCTTGCCCTTGGTACACACCGAGCACAACGACAATTAGTGTAAGAAAAAACGCAACAACAATTAACACTTTACCCAAATGTGAAAGGCGCAACTGAAGCGGTGTTTCGCCTTCATCCGCATCTTGAATCAAACTCGCAATTTGCCCCATCGCCGTCTGCATTCCAATACTAATAACAACACCCACACCATGTCCTCTCGTCACGAGCGTGCCCATGAATGCCATATTATCTTGGTCAGCAAGCGTTACATCCACCCCAGCAATTGCAGATGCATTTTTATTTACAGGCAAACTTTCACCCGTAAGCGCCGATTCCTCAACTGACAAACTCGACGCTTCAATAATTCGCAAATCCGCAGCAACACGGTCCCCCGATTGAAATTTGACAACATCCCCATGCACAAGCTCACGCGCCGGTAAGCGCACCCACTCATTCTCACGCTTCACCGACACCAATGGACTCGAAAGTGCCTTTAACGCATTCAAACTCTCTTCCGCCTTATTTTCCTGAATATACCCTAAAATACCATTAATAAGAATAATAAGGAGAATCGCAATCGCATCAACAACCTCACCTAACACAGCCGAAATCGCCGTAGCACCAAGCAACACAAACACCATAAAATCATTAAACTGACTCAAAAAAACTTTCATACGTGACGTTTTTTTCTTCGCCTTCAGTTCATTCCAGCCATTTTGTTCCCGTCGCTTGTCCACTTCATCCACACTAAGACCACGTAAAAAATTACTCGACGTCGCAGCCTCCACCTCATTTGCTCGCAGACGATACCAATCTTCTCTTTGTTCCACTACACAAACCACTCCTTTATCTTGAGCTAAAAAGTATACTAGTCCATACTTATTCAGACTTGTCCTTAAAAATGCTATAATGAGTGATAAGTTTATCGCGCCCATCAAAACCAACACCATCAAAGCTACAAAACACACAAAGAAAAAGGGGCAGCACAGCAAAGTTACATTTGAACAAAACAACCAAAATGCACACGCACCATTCTCAAAACCAATAATTATTTTCCTAGAACATACCAACGATGCGAGCGTATCCCTTTTTCACAACCCATGAATGAAAGTATTAACGCGTACTCAATTCTCCGCAAGGGAAGGCGGAGACAGGCAACGGAGATGGATGACGGAACAGGTAGCCAAGAGAAGACCTTCGCAGGAGTAGCTTAACCGCGACGAGGAGGCACACGGAGTTGCCTTGCGCAGTACCCAAGCTCCGCACAAACATACGCGATATCCCAATTATTTTCATAGAACATACACATGAACGCGAGCGTAGCCCTTTTTCACAACCCATCGATGAAAGGTTTAACGCGACCATCACCACTTCGTTGAAGGGTACGGAGAAAGGCAACGGAGACTCC
>JBOFGC010000417.1:0-3256 GCA_051648945.1 Bacilli bacterium | reverse complement strand
ATAGATACAGTCAAACCAAAATGTATTCAACATTTCTCATATTACCAGTTTATTCGCTATAGTTTAGAGAATGGTAATAAAATATGACAAGACCTCAGAGTTAAACTGTCAGAACAAATTCATCTTGATAATATCAGACAACTTTGATAGAAAGGTATGTAATGGATTACAAAATCCACCAAATATTAATACTTAACATTAAGTTCATTACACAAGTCGATAATATATTGGTCACTTGCTCCCCAGTCAATATTGAAGAAAAAACCTTCGCTCGTACCTGTTGAGACCACATGAATGTTTAGTGTATTTTCAGTTGCCGCGTTTATGTTATCGAGCGTGACAATTAGTGCCCCTCGATTTGAAGTTCGAAGGAAATAACGCTCAAAAACAAATAACCAAACTTCCCCAGCATCCGTAGAAACGATTGCTTTTTCATCGACTAACGTTCCTAACATTTGTGTTTTCTGGAGTTTTAGAAGTACATCGTCGAGATTTGCATTGATTTCAAATGATTTTTTTGCCATTTTAAAAATCCCCTTTTCTTCTTTGAACTATCCACTTCAAATTTTCGTTAGAAAATTAAGTGGTGGGTAGTTCAAATCATTCTGAAAATTATATATATAAATTTTACTCCTTATAATTCCTGTTTTCAATAAGGGGTTCTCAATTTTTTGTTTAGACTCTATCTTATTATTCAAAGATCCTAATTCCTTCAAAAAAATTGAAAAAGAACTCATTTTATATAAAAATGAGTTCTTTCTATGGTCAAGTCGCATTGATGATCAACAACTTGAAATAATTCAAAATTACTCTCAGTCTTCCACACTCAAACAGTAGCGCTCTCCAATGGCTGTTGCAAAACCAACTTACCATCTGTCATTTGATACACGGAATCAAAATACGATAATAAGCGCGTATCATGTGTAACAACAATTGTCGTTGTCATTTTATTTTTCGTTTCATTTTTTAATAGATTCATTACTTCAAATGCACGGTCTGAATCAAGTGATGCTGTAGGTTCATCTGCTAGAATGATTGAAGGATTGCTATAGATTGCTTTTGCAATGGCTACGCGTTGTCGTTCCCCGCCCGATAAGTCAGATGGATACTGTTGAAGTAGTTTTTCAATACTCAAATCCGCATAGAGCTGTTGTAATTCTGCTTTCGATAAATTCCCAGTTTTCACTTCGTCAATTAACTTCATTTGCTTTTCAACCGTTAGAAACGGAACCAAATTCGATGCTTGCAAAATGAAACCAATTTCCTGTAATCGTATTTTAGAACGTTGCTTTTCATTCATAGCCGAAATGTCTTGATTATTAATAACGACTTCACCAGAAGAAGGTGCTTGCAATCCTCCAGCAATTGTAAGAAATGTACTTTTCCCCGACCCTGAAGGTCCAACAATTGCAATCATTTCACCTTTTTCCGCAGAGAAATTTGTATTACTTAATGCAAATACTTTTTTCTCCCCTGTACCGAACGTTTTCGTCACATCATTTAATTGTAGTACTGCCATTACTTAACCCCCTATCGCTTTCAACGGATCAACTTTTACTATTGTACGAACAGAAATCAATGCACCGAATACGGCTACAACAATAAAGACGACACCATATAGAACCATTGTTACAATATCAAATCGAACAGGAACTGCACTTGGCAAAAATAAACCTGTTATGATTGTCAGAACAAATCCGACCGCTACACCTATAAATGCTAATAAAAATGTTTGTGCAACGACTGATCGTGATAAATACCCATTAGATATTCCTTGTGCCTTCAACACACCGAACATACTAATCTTTTGAACCGTTAAAACGTAAAGGAAAATCGCTACAATTACTGCTGCTATCACAAATAAAAAATAGATCATGAAATTCAACGTTAAACTTTGCTCTGTATACCCCGGTAAATTCTCGATAAACGTTTCGATAGGAATATTCGCTAAGTCCTTATCCTTTGCGGCTTTTGCTACGTTCTCACCACGGATAACAATTCCGTTTATTTGTGCATCGTTTTGATCAGCGGCACTGCCATATTTTATTTTATGAACCGTTTTCAAATCACTGTAAAGAACCGGCGCTGCATTAAATCGTGCATTCTCTGTAAAACCTACAATTGTCAGTTTCTCATCTGTAGAAGATAGGCTTAACTCGTCACCGATTTTAAATCCTTCTTCTTTTAATACATCACTAGCTACCACTTCGTTTGTATTTTTAAAAATTTTCCCTTCCATCACATCCGGCATGATAAATTCATCTTTCTCAATACCGAAAATTGCAACGTTTATCTTCTTGTCATCTAAACTAGCAATCGCGTTTATGCTGCCAATAACAGCTGTATCTTCTGCTTCAATATTTTTAAGATCGTCTACTTTCATTGAAGACTGCCCTAGACTCCTATCAGACTCTTCCGTCAAAATTATTCCAGAAGCCTCCCATTTATCAATGGCTTCACGGTTCAAACTTGCGAGTCCGTTTGCAAGCCCTGACAGAAAGAATACCAAATAGGACATAAGCATAAGGATTCCGATAATTAATGTGAATCGTAACTTATTCTTTTTTATTTCGTTCCAAGCAAGAAACATCATTCCACTTCCTTTTCATGTTATCGCAGCAGTTCTGTCGTTTTAAATTGTTCTCAAGTTCTTGGATAGTACTACTATTCGAACCTTACAAAACTTTATACACTGCTTTTCTAGTTGATATATTCATATATTGATCGCTTGATAAGGAAATGTCAACTTATTTGGATTATTTTTTCTAATTTCAATTCTTTGCGTTGTACTAAACGAGATAATGTTATTTTGATATGTATATTCTCCACTCGTACAATAGACTTTTATAATTTCCGATGTAACGGTGTTGTTCCTTTATTCACCAACGATTAAAAAGAAGGAAAATAAATAAAGAGGTTAGGACGCAATAATAGCCCTAACCTCTTTATGCATTTTTTTCGTATACTTTTTGTTTCCGCATATAATTTCCCAGTTAGTGATAACTCGCTTATTTCTCTAATTCATCAATTTGCTTTTGCAATAATTTTTCATATTTTTTTCCTGGTTCTAACTCATTGACCAGTAGTCGATTTTGTTCGTGGACAGTAAGGAAAATTTCCTCATTTACAACACGAATGAATTGGGTACCGATATAGTCCATTTTTTCATACGGAATACGTGCCGCGCCAAGAAATTCACCTTTGCGTGAATAGACTTCAACAAAACTTTCAATCATGATTTCCGTTACATCTTTTG
>JBOFGC010000416.1:0-6772 GCA_051648945.1 Bacilli bacterium | reverse complement strand
TAGCAAAGGAATTAGAAAAGGGGAATAAACGATGAAACCGAATGTTTTAGTATCGACAAAAGGCATGGATGAGCAAACGTGGTTAGAATACCGCAATAAAGGGATTGGTGGTTCTGATGTTGGAACAATCATGGGATTAAACAAATACAAGTCAGCGGTGCAGTTGTGGCTTGAGAAGTCAGATTTAATTGAAGCTGAAAAGGTAGACAACGATGCAGTTCACTTCGGCCATGTTTTAGAAGACACGGTTGCGAAAGAGTTTGAACGTAGAACGGGGAAAAAAGTCCGCAATCGCAATCAAATCTTGCAGCACCCAGAACATCCGTTTATGTTGGCGAACTTAGACCGAGTGGTTGTTGGAGAAAAAGTACTGCTTGAATGCAAGACAGCGAGCGAGTACATGAAAGGCAAGTGGGAAGATGACGAGATTCCAGCTGGATACTTGCTACAAGTCATGCATTACCTAGCAGTAACAGGATATGAGAAAGCCTATATCGCAGTTTTAATTGGTGGAAACAAATTCGTTTGGAAGGAGATTGACCGAGACGAAGAGTTGATCAATATCATCATCGCTAAAGAGAAACACTTTTGGGAAGTAAATGTCCTTGGTGGTGAACGTCCTGAAATTGATGGAAGCGAAGCAAGCACAGACCTTTTAAAGAAACTATATCCAGAAGCCAATGGAGAGATAGTGGAGTTTGGGCAAGAGCAAGATTTAATCATTGATTCGTTACTTGCGATGCAAAAAGAATACAAGGAACTGGAAAAACAAATCGATTTAAGAAAAAATCAAATTCGTGATTTTCTTGGCGAGAACGAATTTGGTAAATCAGATACACACCAAGCGAGTTGGAAGAATCAAACTAAAAACCAATTTGATGCGAAAACATTCCAAAAAGATTATCCAGAATTAGCAAAAAAATATACAAAACAATCGAAATCACGCGCTTTACGAGTGAAATAAGGGAGAAATAACTATGGCAACGAACGATAGCTTGAAACAAGCATTAGCACCACAACAGCAAACACAGCAAGCAGCAACACAACAAAAGAAACCGGCAACAATTGAATCATTAATAACAAAAATGCTTCCAGAGTTTGGAAAAGCATTACCGGCAGCGATTACACCAGAGCGGTTCACACGCATCGCTTTAACAGCGGTGAGAACAAATCCCAAATTGTTAGAGTGCGATCAAGCTTCACTCTTTGCAGCTTTGATGACATCAGCACAACTTGGGTTAGAACCGAATACACCACTTGCTTATGCGTACTTAATTCCGTATGGACGAAACGCTCAATTTATTGTTGGTTACAAAGGGATTATTGAACTCGCACACCGTTCAGGACAGTACACAGCAATCTACAGTCATGAAGTATTTGTAAACGATGAATTTAATTATCAATACGGATTGAACAAAGATTTAGTTCACGTTCCCGCGCAACAACCGCAAGGAGAACCGATAGGTTATTATGCAGTCTATAAGCTGAAATCTGGCGGTTATGATTTTGTGTATTGGTCACGAGAAAAAGTGTTGGCACATAAACAACAATTTAGCAAAGCTCGCAATAGCCCATGGGATACAAACTTCAATGAGATGGCTAAAAAGACAGTCTTAAAAGACGTGTTGAAGTATGCTCCAAAATCCGCTGAATTAGCTCGTGCAACATCAGCGGATGAACAAGAAGTAACAGAAGTAACGACAATCGATGGCGAAGTGATCAATGCGAGCTTTGAGGTGAAATAATGCAAGAAAGAAACGAGGAACTAGTATTAGCATTCAAGGTTGTCACTCAAACGTTGAACAATCTTGAATGCGCCCTCGTATTCGAAGAAGGAAGAATGCGAATGTACGATGCAAGAACAGGAAAAAAATACGATATTTACAAAGGTAAAACAGAAGAATACAGCTTAATTGAGGTGAAGTAAAAATGACAGTTAAAGAATTTATGAAGACACAACCAATACTGAATAATTACATTATTAAACCAAAGCGTTTAATGCACAATCGCACAATCGATGCGTTCGATAATTGCACGATTAAAAAAGTCGAATTGGACATTGATCATCTAATTTACGACGACTGCAGCGCACTGCATTTGTGGGTGTTAACAATCGACGCGAACGAAGTCGTTTAATTTGTGAATTTATGAGAACACGAAGCACTAATTTAGCTGATCAAATCGAACGTTTAAAAGAAGAAAACGAAAAACTACGGAAAAAATTGTTTGAACAGCGACGTATGACGAGAGAAGCGCTGGACTTTGTTAAAGAGTTGAGAAGAAAGAGGGATAAAACATGAAATATAGAAAAAGACCGGTGGTAATCGAAGCGTTTAGACTGTACCACGAAGCGTTCCCTGAATGGATTTGGGAAGCGAGCGATAACGGAGTGGTTGAACTTAGAACAAAAGATGTAGTAATTAAAACGCTCGAGGGCGATATGCTAGCCAACACTGGAGACTACATCATCAAAGGTGTTAGGGGTGAGATTTACCCTTGCAGATCTGATATTTTCGAAGAAACATACGAGGCGGTGAATTAAAATGAACAAATACAAGTACATGACTTTAAAAGAAGCAATAACTGAATATATAGATGTTGAAGATTTGTTAGTGTTCTTTTACAGAAATGAAAACTACACGTTTTTGGAACAACTTTTCTTTTGCGAACAACACATTGACAGATTAAATTGTGTTCAAAAGATACTAGTAGAATTAAACTTAAACACAATGTGTGAAGTTGTTTTATCTGTCGGCAATGGTGAATATGTTGAAGCTGATAAAATTTACCGTGCAGTTATTCGTGTAGGCAAAACAACAGTGGCGAAACGAAAATATCGTGAAAAATTCAGACGGAAGGAGGAAATAAAATGACCGTAAAAGAATTAGTAGCGTTATTTTATGATGTCGACTTCGTTTTGTACGACCTCGATACACAAGAAAAATCGAAAATGAACCCAAGAAACAACTTGCCAGACGGCGAAGTTTCAAGTATAAGTGATGCACCTTATAGTGAGTTCTTGATTATTAACCACAAGAAACCAGAAGTAGAAACATTTGCGTGTTGCTATTGTTGGGCGGACGTTACAAAAGAAGAAATCGGTGGTTGTGAAGTTTGCGGATTTGAAATTTGCAAAAAGTGCTTGGCAGAAGAAGATGTGAAACTTGTTCACGATGACGGCAAGTGCGTAGATGCACCGTCAAGAAACAATTGAACACCCGAGAAATCCTCGACAATTAAAGGAGAAAATTATGAAAATTTACGGAATCAAAATCAACGGAATGTACTTAGAGAAAATCAAAATCAGTGAAGAAAGCAATGAAGTTGTGATCGCTGCTACCGCTAAAATGGCGGATGCATATACAAGCGAATCAAAAGATGACATGCTGAAAATAGCAGTATTGCTTATCGAAGAACTACCCGAACTAGAGATTGAAATGTTTGTATTAGAAATCAAAGAAAAGACTTTAGAGGTGTAGAGATGAACGCAACGCAACTTATCGGACGTCCAGTTAAGGACATTGAACTATCATACACACAAAATGGAATGGCCATTGCAGTATTTACATTAGCGGTACAACGAAGTTATGCAAACAAGCAAACAGGAGAGAAAGAGAGTGATTTCATTCGTTGTAAAGCTTTCCAAAAAACTGCAGAAACGCTCGCAAACCACGTCAAAAAAGGCCACAAAGTAGGAATTCAAGGACAAATCCAAACAGGTTCTTACGATGATCAAGATGGTAAAAAAGTATTTACGACAGATGTTATCGTTCAACAAGTCACATTCCTGGTAAACAAAGCGCAAGGCGGACAATATGCGAACCAACAAACGCACGCCCAGTATCAACCAACCGGACAAGGCATTGTTCAACAGCAACCGCAGCAATTCCAGCAACAAACACAACAATATCAGCAACCGCAAACGGGGCAATTCCAACAAGGACCAACGATTGATATTTCAGACGAGGATTTACCTTTTTAAAATATGATTTGTATTTATGCAGCATACTTCGGCGATGAGCTCATCGTCGTTGGAACTGCTTGCGAGGTTGCTAAATTTCTCGATATTAAAAGACGATCAGTAATTGAGTTGTCAGTGCCGTCAAAACAAAAAAGAGGTGCTGAGAACAAACTGAAACCAACAATCTTCAAAGTTGGAAAAGGCAAAATGAAAAACGGGAATTTTGAATTTAACGAGGAGAATTAAAATGAGAAAAACGATTGAACAGATTTATCAAAGCAAAAAAGGAACGATGTATTTTGAACGAATTGGTTGGGATGAAGAGAACTACCGCAGAATAGTTAACAAAAAAAATATAACGATGGATTGTGTAATTGACACGTTGATAGAACAAAAAATATTAAATGTTTCTTCTGTTGATATAACTGTAATTATGCAAAATTTGAAGCGCTATTCTCGTTTTCAAGATAAATATGTTTTTGCTGAACAGTGTGATATCCAGTACAGCACAATGAATAAAATACTGAGCGGAAGACGAGGTGTCGGCATCCTTATGTTTGAAAAAATTTGCGAAAACCTAGGATTAGAACCGCTACAAGTATTGAAACAAAACGGCAAAATAGCAACTGGATACGAAAAGGAGAGAAAAAATGTTAATTAGCAACACAATTATTTTAATGGATTTAGAGAAAACGAAAATTGATAATGACAAAAAACAGTTAGTTGCATGTTTGAGAGAAGAATCGTCAGAGCTTGTATATGCCTTGCTTCACAATGATGCGGAAAATATTAAAGAAGAACTTGCAGATGTATACATCGTATTAGCTCAAATCGCGCAGATGTACGAGTTCACCGAGTTTGATCTAGTTGATAAATTGGAAGATGTGAAGAGACGATACAAAAAGGAGAGTGAGTGATGGTGACTATGTTCGAGAGTTTTGTTGCTGGAATTGTGATAAGTAGTGCAATTTGGTTAGTTTATACGCTTGCATTGCTACGCATTATTGATGAGAAGAGTAGAAAAGTTGTTTATTTGAGTGAACACACGAAGTTAGGAGGTATAAAACATGAATAGGAAATATCGTGATTTTACAAAGCTTGTACCGCCAGAGATTAGACGTTTAAAAAATGCAGATCTTGAAGAAATTGCGTTTGAACTCGATATATGTGTAACCACACTGAGCAACATACTGAATGGAAATCAAGAACCTTCTGTTTTCACAGCTTTTAAAATGTTAGAAATTTTAGGTGTTTGCGGCAAGGAAGGTTATGACTTCATCGATAAAGTGAAAGAAGTAGTGAAATCTAAGCGCAAAGCTAAAACGACAGCTGTCCAGAATTGGATCAGAAGAAACTCTTACTACCGCGTTCGTTGGAGCACATATCTTGATTTTTGTGACAGAGCAGAAGTTGACGCTTTTGAATTTTGGGTAGATTGAAGAGGATTAGTTGATGATGAGAGCCAGAAAAGCGTTAGTCATTCTGAATGAGCGACCAATGCCAGCACCTAGACCGAGATTTTCCGAAAAAGGTCATGCTTATAATACACAGAGGTATAAAACATTTAAAAGTAAAATTCGTTGGAAGATTCCAAAGTGGCAGAGCGAAGCGCAGATATACGTCAAAATTGCATTTGTCTACGCCTTACCGCAAAGCATGAGCAAAATCGGAAAAGAGCGCTTAAACGGCAAATACTGCCCTAAACACGCAGATGTCGACAATCTAGCAAAAACGATTCTAGATGCGATGAACAAGCGAACATTCATTGATGATCGCCAGGTTGTCGTGTGTGTGCTCGAAAAATATTGGGGCATTGAAGATATGATAACAATTGAAGTAGAGGAGATTTTGTGATGAGATTTGAAACTGTTGCAGACTTCATGAGACATTTAGAACAAAAAAGAGATGCAACTAATTGCGTTTACAGAATTTACAGTGACGAGGGAGATGTTGTGGCGACGAATAATCTTAAACGACTCGCTTTGTGGGGACGATGGAACATAGCTGAAATCAATTGCACAATCACTAACAATCGAATCACAACGTATAAAATTTTCGTGGGGTGAAAAAAGATGGGGCACATCAAAAATAAAAATTTTAAAGAACCTGAATCAACAGAGTATTTCACAGTTATAAAAGAAGCTGATTGGAAAATTGAGAGATATAAAGGAGATAAAATTTATTATCGTAGTAAAGTCTATGAGTGCATCTGCAAAATTTGTGGTCGTCATTGCGATCTAACAAAAGAGCGCATCGAAAAAGGTAAGTATTGCAGCCAAGAATGCAGAAATATGCACAGACCTAAAAATAAAGTGCTGGACGGGAAGACTTTGGAAGAGGTCGCGAGTGAAATAGGCGTAACTGCCAACGCACTCAGAATTCGCTTGAAGAAGCACGAAGATATAACTAAATGCTTATTCCCAAAGATTGGAAGAGGGAAATACGATCGTAAGAAGGTGAACAGCAAATGAGACAGAAGTTGCAAGAAATCAAAAATTTAAGAAATGAAATTGCAAAGGCACAGGCACGTATGATTGATATTGAAGAAACGATTGGTATGCTTAAAGTTGTCGAATCTTCAGGAATGCCAAGGAGTTCAATGAGTGAACATACAAGTGACACGCACAAACAACTCGAGTCAAAATTGAGTGAGGGGCAACGATTAGAAAAAATGTGGGTTGATTATGCGAATTGTGTAATTGAAGTTGATGAGTTGATCGAGCAGTCGAACTTGAGTGTCGATGAAGCTCTTGCATTTAGAGAATATTACTTGCGAGTTAAATTTTGCGATAAATTGCAACGTTATAAGTC
>JBOFGC010000415.1:0-3847 GCA_051648945.1 Bacilli bacterium | reverse complement strand
CCATTAACTTTACCACTGTCATATACTTTTTGTCCGTCAGCCCACACTTCAAATGTGACACTACTATTTTTCGTATCGATACTTTGTTCGACCCCAACAATTGCTTCAAACACATCGAGCCCTTGATTGCTCACATCATAAACAACTTCTGCATTCGCGTGCGTACCGAGGCCTTTTTTGCTTTCAACTGTATAACCAGTTTGTTTAAACGTAATCTTTCCACCACTTGGATTTGTATCGATACCGAATCGTCCAAAACCTACTTTCGCACTTGTCGGTGTCATATCTGAAGCATAAATGACTTTATTCACAACTTGCACAGCGACTGAAGTCTTCGCTTGACCGTCTTCTGTCGTAACACTATACGTTACTTCATATGTCCCTGGAATCTTTGGATTGACATTATTTTTCTCAACGACGATTGCTGAACTAATAGTTTCACCACGATAATTCTTTGCAATTACGCCTTCTAGTGGATTGAATGAATCATCAACTTGTAACGAGAATTGTTTCGGCGTGCTCAATGTTGGTGCAAAAAGTTTCACTTCACTTTGCGCTCCAACCGATAAATCTTTACCGTACGGCGTAACACTATAACTGTGATTTACACCTACCGTTGATTTAGAATCTACAAAATTTTGCGTTGTAACGAAACCAATTACGACGCCATCTCTACGTACTTCATAACCTAAAACATCTTCACTTACCGTTTTATCAACAGACCATTTTAATTGTACACCTGTTGCAGTAACTTTTTGTTCTGTAATGCGTACAGATGTATCTCCTGTAATTCCCTCGCCTTTATAGTTCAAGGCATTGCTGTTCAAGTACCAAATCTTACCTTTTGGTTTAGGATATTTACTAATTTCATTACGTACACTGTCTGAGAACGTAAACTTGTAGCGATCGAAGTACTCCGATAAATCAAGTCCAAGAATCTCTGATGCATACGAAACGAGTACATCTTGCTTAATTTCTTGATTTGGCACGACAGGATTGCGTTCACGATACATACGTTGTAAGTTTGGCCAAAACGAGTAGTCTACAAGTTGTAATTGCCAAAACATACCCAGTTTTCCGAAATAGCCAAAATCATTAAATCCTTTTTCTGTTACAACATCAGGAGCAACATTCGGATATACTTCTTCTCCATACTTCACGCGGTCGCCTTCAACACCTCGATAACCGATGTTGATGTGTTGTGAAATCATATTATTTGTTACCTCACCCCAAAGACGCGCATTCATGTCCATCTTATGACCAATTTCGTGAACAAGTCCCCACGTACCACTTCTAAGTCGTTCTGGTACGAGCATATGAGTCATTACGTTGTTTTGTACGCCAATATGATTTCCATAGGCATACATCGCCCCAAAAGGTTGCATGAGACGAATCGATTCACGTAGATTCGTTGTCGAATGAACTTCACTATCATCATTTAATCCATAATTTTCAAAAATACTATGCATGATTTCATCCCACACCGCCACTGTCTCACTAGGCTTTGTCGTACCCGTAACGTACGCTTCATGTGCTCCAGTCGTCGTGCCCGTCAACATAATGTGTGGTGCATTAAATTCAAATAAATCAAGTAGCGTTTTATCCGTAGTCATTCGTTGTTTATACGACTTTACCTCTTCAACAAATGCTGCTTCATCATCGCCATCATTATAAAGCGGAAAGGCTGTTCCACCTTCGATTCGTAGTTTAGGAGCCGGGCCTTGTTCATTTTCTGTATAAGGATTTGAAAAATAAATCGGTCCTCCTTTGGCTACTTTCACTGCCCAATCTTCACTATGAATTTCTGGAACTGTAAGTACATTCTTCCCAGGCTTAAGTTGATAACTACGAATCCATTGATTCCAGTTGCCATGATGTTGTGTGAACTGAATCGATGGAAGTTTGTCGCTTCCGTTCGGTTCTACATACACAGTAATCGTTTCTCCAGGAACCGCATACACTCCCGTTGACTGTAAATTCGTTGAAAACGTGAATTTTAGTTTTTCTGCACTAAATGCATCCATATTTCCAAATTGATCGAGTTGTTGCACTTCACTTTTCGCGTCCCAGCCATTCATGATGCGACTTGCGATTTCAAAGTCACTACGCCATTCTGGAAAAAGGGGATGATTATTCGCCATTTCAGTAAGCTGTTTTATTGCATCAACACTCGCAAATTCTGCGTTCAATTCACTTTTTGTATGATCCGTAAACAGTGAATTGACATCCGTACGCACCTCGTCTTTTTTATAAAAACGAAACTCTCCTGCAGATGCCCAGTTGTTTCGTGCTTCAACATACTCAAACTTCAGACGTTTAAAAGCAGTTTCTTTAAAAGGAATACTCAAATATCCCGCCCTAGTGCCTTGCCATTCTCCTTCTTTTACAACAGTGAAATTGTCGCCTTCCGCTGTTGTTGATGCATAAATTTTAAATTTATGTGGAAATCCTTTATTATCCGCATTTGGACGTGCTGAAAACACTAGTCGGTCTAATTTTTCTTCTTTTTTAAATGTAACAACTACTTCATTTTTATAAGATGTACTATTTGCGCGTCCTGTTTCCCAAAATGTACTCGGATTGCCATCAAATGCATTACTAAGAACACTGCTTCCGTACTTACCACCATTATTTACGAAACTCTCAATTGCTGCATCACGCACTTCAAATACTTCATTATATGCATCAAAATTAGGACTATCAGCAATATCAAATCGCTCCATTACTTGTTGTTGCGCCGCTTCCTTCACTACACTTGCTCCGGCCGTTCCATAAACCACTGGTATTGTTAATGGAATTTGACTAATTGCTATACTCATTGCTAACGTTGTAGATAAAATTTTATTCTTCATCCTCATCGCCTCCTCTAGTTTCTACTTTCATCATAGTAGGAAGAACACCAATACACATCACCTAGAAGATAGAGTACTTTTTTCCTTATTTTGAAACATTGTTTCACTATGCAACTTTATATGCATGACAAATAGCAATCGTCGAAATCACTAGAATAGGAATAGAATTCCATTCATTCGTTTTTTTTTATACAATTTTTCGTTTTCTCGCAATTTTCCCCACCTATTTGCCCATACCTACATACATATTACTTTAGACCGACATTTTGCTTACATCGTATTTTTTGCAACTTTTCTACTAAACTATTATAATTTTGTAGTAACATTATTTTATTTTGAAGGGGGCTTATGTGCGCAGTTTTTCCAATGAAATACTACGACACAAATACTTATGAATATTGAAATATGGTCTGATATCGCTTGTCCTTTTTGCCTTATAGGGAAAAGCCGACTCGAAAACGCAATTGCACAACTACCAGAAGGGAAATCGATTTCACTAACATATCGTAGTTTTGAACTCGATCCCTATGCTGAAAAAATATATAACGGCACAATCACTCAGCTACTTTCACAAAAATACAATATCAGTGTTGCTCAAGCTGAAGAAATGAACGCTGGCATTGCTGTCCAAGGAAAACTCGAGAACTTCAACTTCAATTTCGACAAAATGCTTGTCGCAAATACATTTGATGCACACCAGTTCCTTCACTGGGCCAAAACAAAAGGAAAAGAACACATTGCAATCCAACGACTCTTTGAAGCCTATTTCACAAATGGTGAATTAATCAGCAATCACGAAGTTCTAAGTGAAATTGCCGAAGAGATTGGATTACCAGGTGATGAAGCATTACATATTCTTCAAAATAATACATTTGCTCAGGCCGTAAAAAATGATGAGCTTTATGCCAAACGAATGAACATTAACGCTGTACCATTCGTCTTGATCGACGGAACAATTGCTATACGTGGAGCGCAGTCGGTTGAAGTATTCAAAG
>JBOFGC010000414.1:0-43965 GCA_051648945.1 Bacilli bacterium | reverse complement strand
ATTATAAACACCACGGTGTGTTGAAAGGTAAAATGTCTGCATGAGTCGATGTGTTGTCGTAAACAAATACAAAACTGAATACGACATCGACATTCAGAGGGGCACCAAGTGGGGAAATCCACATAAGAATATGCCCCTCACTCAAGCATTAGCGATGTATGAAATTCACTTTATCAATATGCTAAATGACGGAATCATCACTGTAGACGAATTAAAATCCATGGCAGGTAAGCGTTTAGGTTGTACGTGTAAACCCAAAGCTTGTCATGGAGACACGATAGCAAGAGCTGTCAATTATTATAATAAGGTCGAAACGACGACCTTAGCTTTCTTGGAGAACTAAATGAAAAAGGTTCGAGTTAACAAGTCTGTAACTAATCTTTATAACAACTTAATGAAAATGTGCGACAATCGTGGCATTCAGTTTCAATATGCAGATTACGTTACGGGCATGGGAACCAAAATGCGTGTATTCGGATATCTCATTTCATCCGCGTGTGATTGGGAACAGAAAGACGCAAAAGAATGTCGCGGTGTAATGTTTGAGTTAGACCAAAACGACAAGGCTGTTCGTATCGCATGTCGTCCGATGGAGAAATTCTTCAACGTTGGCGAAAAGAATGCGGTTGGTATTAACTGGGATGATTGCGAATATATTGGTGAAAAATTAGACGGTAGTATCATCTCGACGTTCGCAGATTGCGGATACTTAGATTTGAAATCAATGTCGTCTATGCACACTGATGTTGCGGTCAAGGCGAAAATCTGGCTGAACGATCATTACGAACTCAAACAGCGTTTGCGCGAATTGTCGATTGATGGATACACCGCTAACTGTGAGTTCGTTGGTCCATCAAATCTAAACGTTCTATCTTATCCAGAAGACCGATTGGTTATTCTGAACGTACGAAATAACGAAACCGGCGAATACGTTCCTATCACTGAGATATTCAACGACCCAATTCTACGTCCTTATATGGCAGCAGTGTATCCTGCTAGTATGGGTAGCGATGAGTGGATAAACGACACACAAGAACAAGTAGGAATTGAGGGATACGTCGTATACACCGCAAACGGTCGCACAAAAATTAAGACCAAGTGGTACTTCGAAAAGCATGCATTCCGTGACCGTATCAACTCTAATCAGCAAGTGTTACAGTGTTGCTTTGACGAGACATCAGACGATCTACGTGCTACCGTGTCGACTAATCCTAACGCATTGAAGAAAATCGATGATTTGGAACGTGCATATATTGGCCGTCTGAGTGCTGTATTTTCAAACGCTGTTCAGTTTTTGGATGAAAACAAACATTTAGATCGCAAGTCGTATGCAGAAAAAGCATTGATTCAGTTTGGCAAATCTGATAATATGTCGTTTATGGTAACAATGTGGGCTTATGCAGATCAATCATACAGTTCAATTTTAGAAAGCTCGAAACAGTTAGTTCAGAAATACTGGAAAGAACTCGTACCTGAAATGTACGTTCGTCGATAATAAAAGGGCCTTCGGGCCCTATGGAGAACACAATGACACTCAAAGAAAAATTCGAGATTCACTGGCACAACTTTCATGCGCTCCGAGAATACACGGAACTACACGATGATTTCTCGGAGATGAATGGCGAAGAATTTGAGTCGATGACTGGAAAGACATTTGACAGTGCTTACTTGCGTGAGTGTTATATTCTTGACTTAGTTGGTAAGATTCTACAAAGCGAACAAGGCTATTGCATTCGCCACGGTAAGATTGTAGAATGCGACGGTATCGGAATCGTCGACGAGGATGTGTTTTATCAATTGAGTCGAATGCATATCGATTTGCATAATTTGATTGACCAAGCGTCAATTTATGATAAGATGCACCTTATACACGACGAGATTAAAAATCGTCGATATGAACTAGAACATTACAACGTGGAGTAAATTATGTTACGCGAACGAATTACCGGCGACTTGATTCAAATGGCGTTAGATGCGAAAGCAGAAAACAAACCTTTCATTTTCGCACACGGCTGTAATTGCTTTGGTGCAATGGCAAGCGGAATCGCTGGACAAGTAACGCAGACTTTTCCTGAATCTCCTCGTGCTGATCGTGTGATGTTAGAGAAAGAAGGCAGTCACAATTTAGCAGGTAAGTTCAGTATTGCGAAAGTCGGCAGCGTAACGATTTATAACTTATACACCCAGTTCTATCCTGGTCGCAATTATAGTTATGAGTTTATCGAAGCGTCGTTTCGTCGTCTGAACGATATGTTCTCAATTAGCGAAGTTAAGCCTACTATTTTTATTCCTATGATTGGCGCAGGAATCGCAGGTGGTGATTGGGAGGTGATTCGTAAAATCATCGAATCCAACTCAAGTAACATGATTATCGAAGTGGTAAAATATGACCGTTAATGCTGTGCCGTTTGAGTTAACAGAATGTCAAAAGTCGGGCTTGTTCCGACTTACCATGACACATCACAATTTCATTATCTGTGGGGCAGCGGGTACAGGCAAGACCACATTACTTCGTCAATTACTGAGTGCATTCCCAGATAAACGAATTATATACTGTGCGCCTACTCACGCAGCGAAAGAAGTTATACAAGAAACGTTAAACGTCGATGCGCACACGATTCATTCGATTCTGAGAATCAGCGCTGATACATACGAGGACCAAGTTGTATTCGATCAGACAGGAATTCCTGATTTGAGTGAAGTCGATATCCTTGTACTAGATGAAGCGTCTATGGTAGACGGACAACTGTTTCAAATTATGGTTAATACTGTGCCGCCTAGTTGTCGTATTTTTGGTCTAGGCGATCCGTATCAGTTGCAACCAGTAAAGAACGATCCTGGTATCATTAGTCCTATTTTCTTTAGTGACCAATTCGAACGAATCATTCTGAAAGAAATCGTTCGACAGGGAAAAGATAGTCCTATTATTCAGGTATCAACGCACGTTCGTAAAGAAGGCGGGATTCCGTATCACTTCGTTAAGAATGAGGAAGAGGGAGTTTTTAAACACAACTCACTATCTGACTTGATGCGCACTTACTGGAAATACGTGAAAGTGCCTGAAGATATGCTGAAATATAAGATCATCGCTTATACAAATAAAACGGTAGACAAACTGAACGACATTATTCGTCAGCGAATCTACAATACAACTGAACCGTTTATTCGCGGTGAATACTTAGTGATGCAACAGCCCGTCAGTCGTGAACTGCGATCTAAAGGAATGAAAATCACCGAGCCCGTGTTTCATAATGGCGAGACTGTTCAAATTGTACAGGACAACCAGTGCAACACATCGAGCATCGAAAAGATTATCGAGACATTCAGGTTACCGGAGTACGATGGCCTTGACCCGATTCATGTAGAGTATTACAAGATATACTTACGGAATAAAAAAGGCGACCAGACGTATCCTATCAACGTTATCGTCGATGAAAGCTCTCGTGCTGAACTCGACACGTATTTGCACTACACCGCGATGCATTACAAGCGGATGTCTCGAACTGGTGCTAGTAAATACAAGATGCGTGATATGTGGAGTAAATTTTGGGATTTGAAAAACAAGTTCACTGATGTTAAAGGAGCCGCTGCGTGTACGTTTCATAAATCGCAAGGCAGCACGTACGATGGCGTATTCATTCTACGCTCCGGATTGGATGAATACTGCGATGAGAAGATTCGCCGTCAGTTAGATTACGTCGGATTAACTCGCGCTCGTTACTTTGCTCATTTTCTTTAGTTGACACACAAACGGACAAGTGTATACTTGTCCGTATTCTTTTATAAATGGAGTAAAATCATGTTCAAGAAAATTATTATATCAATCTTTTTATTGTCGACGAGTCTAGCGCATGCTAGTGTAAGTACTAACAAAAGTGTGCGCTTCGACCAAGAACAAATCAAAACATTACGCGCGGCATACTTCGAGGGTGCAGATCGAGGTTACGGATGGGTACTAGCTGCGATAGCATGGCAAGAAAGCTCTGCTGGGAAAAATAAAGTAAACTTTGCGGGTCCTGCATACGGCGTTTATCACAATCTACTTAGTTCTGTAGCACGTCGTCATGGTATTACTAAACCAGAAGACAAAGTTAAATTGTCTTATCGTTTAGTAACGGAAGATGACTATGCCGCACAACAAGCGATGTTGGAACTAGATTACTGGATGGGTAGGCATAAAGGAAACCTAAACAAAGCAATCGCATCTTATTACGCAGGCAATAACTGGAGTTCGACTGCTGGTCAGAACTACAAAAACACAATTCTTAGTAAAATTAAATATCTTCAACGGACAGGAGTCTTATTGTGAATGTAAAAGTTATAGTTTCGGCGTTGTTAGGAATAGTCGTGTTCGGATTGTGTATATCTAAGTTTCAAGAGTACGAACAGCAGATCGATGAAAAGAATCAAACGATTCGAGCGTTGGTCACTCACGTAGATGAGCAAGTAACGTTACTCAATCAATACACAACAAAAACTAACCAAATAACGGAAGATGAAGCAACACGAATCTTTAAATTAGAATCAATGAAGAATCGTACCAAGACGCTACTCGCTAAACCTGAAATCACCGAAGCGTTGATCGAAAAATCATTTAGCACATTTGAGGAACGAATGTCATGCATTACCGGAAACGATCCATCCTGTTGGCATTAGTATTACTTTCCGGTTGTACAACAAATCAACATATCGAGTTGAAGCGGGTGAACTATCCTTTGCCCGCTGCTGTTGAACCCGCGAACGTGAAATGGAAAGTAATTACAAAAAGTACTATACAGAAAGAAAAGGATGATGTAGTATACATCTCACTTAGTTACGACGACAGCATTAAGCATCGTCAGTGGTTAGAGAAGCTTGCATCGTATATCGAAAAGCAACGCGTGATTATCTGCAATTTACAGGAGTGTGTGAAATGAGCAAGAAAGTAATTTTGACTGTCGGTGCATCGTCTGCCGGTAAAACAACATACGCGATGGAGCTGTTGAAAGAGAATCCTTCTTTCGTTAATCTGAACCGAGACGACATTCGTTTGGAAGTAACAAAGCTTCCATCTTTACTCGAATATAAATTCAACAAACAAACAGAGAAAGACGTTACGATTATTCAGAACACACGAGCTATCTGGTCACTCGCTTCTGGTAATAGCATCATCGTTTCTGACACTAACCTGAATCCTAGCGATTGGGAAAAATGGCGAGATTTTGCAAAAAGCCATAAAGCGGAATTTGAAGTTGTGTACTTCCCGATTTCACTCGCCGACGCACTAAAACGTAATGCTCGTCGTGTTTGTCATATTCCAGAGGAAGCAATTCGTCGTCAAATCGAAAAATTCGAAACGAACTTCCCAGAGCAAGTGAATTACTGGTTGCCTGTTCCTTACGTTCGTCCTGCTAATCCGATGGGTCAAATGTATATTGTTGATATCGACGGCACACTTGCACATATGCATGGTCGTAATCCATTTGATATGACTTCGGTACTGAATGACGAGTCAGATCTAAATGTGATTCATGTGGTCAATGCATTGCATGCCGCAGGACATACAATCGCAATCATGAGTGGTCGCACCAAAGCTGCACAGGAAGACACCATCGCTTGGTTGAATATGCATTGTGTTAGTTATGATTTCTTGTTCATGCGCGAAAACGACGACTGGCGCTCAGATGATATCGTGAAAGATGAGCTTTTTGAACACGCGGGTCTAGGACGATTCGATATCATGGGCGTGTTTGATGATCGTCAGAAAGTTGTCGACATGTGGCGTAAGAAAGGTCTGAAAGTTTTCCAATGCGCACGTGGAGATTTTTAATGTACAATAAATTCTTTGTATTATATTACACTGACTTTGATGGATACGAGGTCAATCTCGTATCCCAACATTCACAGTTATTGGCTTATGGGAACAAAGAAACCGCAGAGCATAATCTGAACGCTATTCGCAATCGACTGACTCGCGACTTAGAGCAACCTCGATACGTGAAACAAAAGAAAATGTTTAGTGTTATCGATGTGCCTAATCCGTGGTACAATAAAGATTATATCAACCAAAAGAAATTCTTTGAAGATATGCGAATTCGTGATACTATCAATTATCGGTTGTGTTCAATCTTAGTAGGACAAACAAAGGAGATCAAAGTTGAGTGACTTTAGTGAAGCGTATCGTGTGTTTGGCAATTCGGCGATGTTATACGAAATGCAAGAGAAAATTCTTCGGGAGTTTCTTCCAGAGTATCAGCGTCGTTTAGCATTAAAAGGACATAACGTCCGAATCGACGTTGAGTCTGTGGGAGAAACTACCAACGTCAAAGTGTGTCATCCTAACGGTATTCCTATTCGGGAGTTCGCGTTCTTTGTTGACAAGTTCAATTCAATTAACTGGATGCCAGTTTACAACGTTCGGGGTCGTTAATGAAAGGCAATACATTAATGCAAATCGCAGTGTTAGTTTCGCAAGAATCTCACTGTTGTTCTTGGAAAGTCGGCGCTGTTATCGAGAAAGACGGTGAGATTATTTCTACCGGATGCAATGGCACTCCTTCCGGTCATGACAACTGCGATGATTATTGTTGCACTCAAGGATGGGCAGACTATCACACCAATGGTTCTATTCGGTTGAAAGACGAAGAGTCTCGAAAGTTACATAGTGAGTGGTCACGCAAAAACGAAGTACATGCAGAAATCAACGCTATCATCAGTGCTGCACGTAAAGGTCGCTCGATTGAAGGCGCCACTATGTATGTGACTGTTGCTCCGTGTTCCGATTGTGCAAAAGCGATTGCCCAATCTGGCATTCGCAATCTGCGATATCTACAAGACTACGACAAGAACGATGTGTCATGGTCGAACATCATACGTGGACACTTGAATATTCAGAAATTGAGTATGCTGCCACTACAAAAGATCAACTGGAATAAAATAACGATTCAGAATAAATTTTTGAAATAATTGTTTATTGTCTCTCGGTGTTGTGTTATTATAACTGCATTGAGAGACAACAAGGAAACAAAGATGCTTATTAAAAGTAATGAGTTGAATAAAACCAAAGAATATCCAATAGCATTTGACGAAAGTATAATTATTGAAGTACAAGCAGCTCGCGCTGGCAGTGAAATTAAATCAGCAGGCGGAATCGTAATCGGCAAATTAGAAATGGGTGAAATCCCTAAAGTCGGCGAGGTTATCTCTGTTGGTAATGCTGTTCCAGATTTAGCTGTTTCTATGTTATTCGGGAAGATCGTTCTTATTCCTAACGGAAGAATTGCGAATGTTCCTGACCCTCGCGTTGTTGCCGGAGAGATTAAAGAATCTGATGGTCGACAATTAGTTTCAACACATTGGAAGAATATCCAAGCAATTTTTAAGGCTCTATAATGGTCGAAATGACTCGCACTGCCACCCTACAATCTCTGATTGACTCCGTCCTGAAAGTTCATCGTTCAGATTTCTTCAACGCTAACGTAGAACATTGCGGCGCATCGATTGATGTAATTGCAGTGCTTCATAAGCTAGTCACGCATAATCGCTATCGCGGCATTGCTAAAGCTGGCGCATTGATGTTGGAGTTGGAAGCATATAGCGACTATTTCAAGTACGCTAAAACTCTGAGTAAGAACGCTCAAAACACCGCTTATCACTCACTGAAAGTTGCAGTGACTAAGTAATATATGCGGGACAGGGAAGATGGAAATTTGTTTACCCATTTCTGTCCCGATTTATCAACCGTGGTTGTTATGACTTCTACGGCAATGACTAGGAAATAAAAAATGGCTAAGAAAAGCACCTCTAAGAATCAAAAAGACCGTTACGAAGTTTACAAGAAAGACCAAACTTGGAAAGCTAACCGTAAACTAAAACTGGAGCGTCATCTGGTTAAGCATCCAGAAGACACTATCGCACAAGCTGCACTGAAAGCGCTATCTGCTGCCAATGCACCTCGTCGTAGTACTCCTATTGGTAAAGAGTCTATGACTAACAGCGGTCGCGTATATGCGATGATCAAAGCTGTTGAACGTGCGCTGATTCGTGTACAGAACTCAACTTTCGGCAAGGGTAATCCTAAGCCAGTTGTTGTAGTTGCAGAATAATAAAAGGAGCCTTCGGGCTCCTTTTTTCTTTTTAAAATAATTTGAAAAAGATGTTGACGCGAAAATCAATCCTGCTATTATGACCACATCGAAAGCAAACAATACATTAAATGAGGAATACATTATGAACAACGAAATCGCCGAAGTTAAAGTTTTATCTGAGCAAGACGAAAAGAAACTGAACAAGTTGAAGAAACTAGCGAAACGCCATGATATCGATATCGATGTTGGATTCGAACTAGGGACTAACAAATATTTCAACCGTCGTCATATTCGTGACCTAGGAAATAAGATTTCATCAGAATTCTTTCCTAAGACACACGAGCGTAATGTTGTGCCTCGTATCTTAATTGATATGCATGTAATTGAACGCTTGGGCGATCGTGAGTTTCCGTTCGATGAGTTTGTTCAGATTCTATGTAAACTAGGTACAATCTGTGAACAAAATGTATTAGATATTGTTGATGCACAGAAGCGAGGAGAGAGTCGTCCTGTTCGTATCAACTGCTACGGTTACGGCAATCTGATGTTAGGTGTCACGATTCACTCATATCACGATTGCGATCACAAAGACGCTTATCATATTGTTGTTCGTACCTGCTACGCTGAACGTAAGTTAGGATGGCGAGTACGTCAAGTAGAAACCCAGCAAATCTGGACACGCGGAATCCCTAAGTGGTATTCTGAAATTAAACAAAACATGGAACTAAAGAATGATCAACACGATTCTACAGTCGATTAAAACAGCACGCGGTTCAAAAGCGAAATTAGCTATTCTAAAGAAACACATGAATAACGTGCTACTGCGTGATACGTTTGAGATGGCATATAACACTCGAATCACTTACGGATTGAAAAAGATTCCTGTAGTGACTGAGTATATGGGAGAGATTGGGTTAGATGTCGCGTTCAACACACTGCGTAAGCAATTTGCAACTCGTGAACTAACAGGCAACACAGCGGTAGACGCTCTACGTAAGCTCCTGTCGATGTTGAGTGAAAGTGATGCTACTGTGTTGGCAAGTGTGATTAAACGTGACCTGGAAGTCGGTGCGTCTGGCTCCAGCGCGAATAAGATCTGGAAAGGTTTGATTCCAGAACAGCCATGCATGACGGCTTCATCTTATAGCGAAAAAGCGATTGCTAAGATTAAGTTCCCTGCTTATGCTCAGTTGAAAGCTGATGGCGTTCGCTGTATGCTTGTTGCAGAGAAAGGTGAAGTAACAGCTTGGTCGCGCAATGGTAAGACTTACGTTGGGATTAAGCCAATTCTCGATGCTGTGTTGAAATATCACACAGAAAGCGGAATCGACTTTGTTATCGACGGTGAGTTAGTGTATAAGCCTAAGAAAACAGAATCGTTCATGGATTCTCTACTGGGAGATTCGCCGGAAACGAAAGACGTTGAAGAACGAACTACCGGTAATGGTATTATCGCGAAAGCACAAGATGGCGGTACAATCACTCCAGAGGAAGCTGAGTGTATTCATTTTCAGTGTTGGGATTCGATTGACGTTGATTCTTACTGGGGTCGTAACGCAAACGCCGTTACTTACAAAGATCGTTTACTGACTGCCGAATACCTGTTACATCAAATTAACGATTCACATCTTGAGCTGATCGAGACGACCGTTGTTAATAGTTTGGATGAAGCTCGTAAAGTATATCGTCGCTACGTTGATATGGGACTCGAAGGCATCATCCTGAAGAACATTAACGGATTCTGGGAGTTCAAACGCTCTGCGAATCAGGTTAAGTTCAAAGAAGTGATTGACATCGATTTGATTGTTGTCGGTTGGTACGAACACGAGAAAGACCCAGAGATGATTGGAGGTGTTGTCGTTCGTTCTAAGTGTGGTCTGATTCAGAATAACTGTGGCTCTGGTTTCACTTGTAAGGTACAAGAAGAAATCGATGATGGTGTGTTTGTTGATATTCCGTTGAAAGATCTCCCGGACATGAACCGTAAGAAACTGTATCATATGCGAGAGACACTGGAATCAGGCGAAGTTGTACTGGAAATGCAATGCAACGGCGCACTGAAACGTAAAAATCAGAAACCGGGCGAAGCTCCATATCGTTTGTTCTTGGGTGTTGCTAAACAGATTCGTTTCGATAAAGGACCTGAGCAAGCAAATACATACGAAGAAATCTTCGGCTAATAGAAATAATTAGTTGACTTTTAGTAGGGAGATGTTATACTCTCCCTACTGTTTAGATGAAGGAAATAATAATGTTGTACGATCCAGTAATTGCTCACTTAATCAAGAAAGAAGAACTACGCCAAGCTGAAGAAATTTGTCTGATTGCATCAGAGAACTACGTTTCTGCTGATGTACAAGAAGCTCAAGGCTCAGTGTTGACTAACAAATATGCTGAGGGATTTCCTGGTAAGCGTTATTATGGCGGCTGCAATGTTGTTGATGAAATTGAGCAACTAGCTATTGACCGTGCGAAAGAACTGTTTGATTGTGATTATGTTAACGTTCAACCACACTCCGGTTCACAAGCAAACGCGGCTGTATATTCTGCATTGCTGCGCAACAACGATACGATCCTGGGTATGAAATTATCCGATGGTGGTCATCTAACTCACGGTTCACCTGTTAACTTCTCAGGCAAGAATTACGAGTTTGTTAGCTACGGGCTTAACGACGACGGCATGATCGACTATGAAGAAGTTGCACGACTTGCAAGTGAATGTCAGCCTGAACTGATTGTTGTTGGTTACTCTGCGTATTCGCGTGTTATCGACTTCAAACGATTCCGTGAGATTGCAAACGATGTTGGCGCTTATCTGATGGTAGACATGGCTCACTTTGCAGGATTCGTAGCAGCAGGACTGATGGAGTCGCCTCTTGAGCATGCAGATGTAGTAACAACTACTACTCACAAAACGTTGCGTGGTCCTCGTGGTGGCATGATTCTGAGTAAAGGTCAACCGGAAGAATTCTACAAGAAATTGAATTCATCTGTGTTCCCGGGAACTCAAGGCGGTCCATTGATGCACGTGATCGCAGCTAAAGCTGTAGCACTAAAAGAAGCAAACACATCAGAATATCGTTTCTATATGTTTGACGTTCGTAGTCATGCTTCGATGTCTGCTGAAATTTTCATTGACCGCGGTTTCAATGTCGTGAGTGGCGGCACCGAAAACCATATGTTCTTGGTCGATTTATCGGACAAAGAATACACCGGTAAGCAAGCGGAAGAATGGTTAAGTCGTGCTGGTATTATCGTCAATAAGAACTCAGTTCCAAATGACGCTCGTAGCCCGTTCCAAACGTCTGGTATTCGCATTGGACTAGCGGCAGTGACAACACGCGGCTTAGATTCTTATCATATCTCTCGTATCATGGGATTAGCGGCAGACGTTCTGGAGAGCCAGGGCGACGACGTTGTGATTGAAGAAGCTCGCAAAGAAATCATTAACATCGCACTTAATTTCGCAAAATAATTTACTTTACCATGGAGTTGGTGTATACTAACTCCATCTTATACAAACAAGGAAGCAAAATGAAAAAGTTTTTAGCAGTTGTAGGTATCGCACTGGCATCAGTATCACTAAGCGCAAACGCAGGTTATTCTTTTGGTAACATTTCAGTAAATAAAGTTGATTGGTCTGATGGCACAAGTCAGCGCGGTGGCCACCTGAAAGACTTCGATTTTATTGAGTTGGAAGGCGGTGCAGGTAACGAGTTCGGTGACATCTACGGATTCGTTGATTTCGAAAACTTCGCATCGTATGGCAAAGTTGAAGATATGCAAGTGTCTATGAAAGGTGTTACGACTCTGAATACGAAAGTAGAGAATCTGGCAGTGTATCATCAGACGTTCGCGTTCCTGAGTAAAGATTTTAAAGCAACTGATACAGTATTGGGTCTATCGTACCAAATGCGTCATGAGTCGTTCTCGTTCCGTCCGTTCATTGGTGTTCAGTTGTCTACTCATAACGCAGACTTCAATACCGAGCGCTTCAGTGGCCTAAACGGCGGCATGATGGGTTGGACAGCAATGTATGACTTCAACATCGGCGAAGAAAAGTTCCAAATCACGAACTGGAACGAACTGACGTTTGCACGCAACGCTGACTACCTGAAACTTTCCGGCGATGCTAAAGAGTTTGGTGTTAATGGTGCAGTAGCCGCTTGGTGGCATATCAGTCCTCGCGTAAGCACCGGTGTTCAGTATCGTTATGCAGACAATCGTCTGGGCACTAACGGACGCGCAAATGGTGTTATCTACACCGCAAAATTCAATTTCTAAGTAAACCGATAACCAACAGGAGCCAGAAGGCTCCTTTTTTGTTTCGATATTTCAACGTTGGAAACATGGTATACTTTATGTTTGGCTACATTATTTTGATTCCATTAACGTTCTGTTCGGTTGTGTTTGTTATATTCGGAGGAATCAACAGGAACAGGTGTCCTTGTAAAACGTGTGTTATAGTGATTGTTGTGATATCGTCTCTCTGGATATCTTCCACCTCGTTTTTGATGTATAAACAAACACAACGTTCGCGGATAATGAAAGACGCAAATCGAAATGTCGTCGTGTACAGAAATAAATTTGTTCATTAGTTTCTATAATAGTTATATAGTATAGACAAAGACAATATTCTGATGCTACGCATCAGATTTCAGTTGTTGATTTCTCAGTTTTATAGTGTATAATATGTCTATCTAGTGAAAGGAACTAATATGACACTAACAGAATTAAAAGACGAACTAACAAAAGACTTACCAATTAATCTAACAGATCTACAGTACGAAGCAGCGAATAATCCTGTTCTACATGGCAAGTGGCTACGTTATCTAGTCGAGTTGAAAGTACAACAGAAGAAATTGAGCAACGATAAAGTCAAAGCGTTGAAAGCTCGTTTAGATTACTACACTGGACGAGGCGATGAAATTTGTCTTGACCAATACGATAAGACTGAGTTAAGATCAGTTATCCCAGCAGATACGGATGTCATGAAAGCTGACACCGCTATGGCTGTTATTGAAATCATGATTGAGTTTTGTAAAGGAGCTTTAGATGGAGTTAAAAATCGAGGATTTGCCATCAAGCACATCATCGACCAACGAGTCCTTGAATCGGGTCGTTAATGAATTAAAGGAAGCGTTGGAGAAGAATATCGACCCTAACCTCTCTTTTCATAAAGAACATGTAATTGATTTGATCGTATCCTCATTTGTTAAAGGATACACATTCGCTATTAAAGAAGGAAACAATAATGTTTGAACTAGCTAAACAAAAACTACAAGTTGCACGTAAACTGCGTGATAAAAATACTCAGATTTCTCTACAATGCCTTATTGGCGACGTACAGAAATCAGGCGACATGAGCAACAAGAATGTAGTTGAGGTTGCCCGCGGTCATATCAAATCACTCCGATTCAATTTAGGTGTGGTAACCGAACGAGGTTTGCCAACCGAAGGACTGGAAGCTCAAATCGAAGCACTGCAATTTATTATGCCACCTGAGCTTGACGATGATACTATCAAAGGTCTGATCAAAGACGCGAAACACATCGGCGAAGCTATGAAAACAGTTCGTGCTCATTGCCAAGCGAATGGATTCGAGTTCGACGGCGACCGAATCAAATCATTATTCTTACATAAATAATAGAGTGTAATCCTAGTATGGGTAAAGAAATGTTAGTTTGTGCAGTCTGTAAAACTCCTATCGAGTTTGGACTAGAAATCAAAATCAGCGAATCTGAATACGTTCATCCGTGTACTTGCCACGCGATGCACAAAGAAATGTCAGAACGTCTTAATGAATCTGCGACCGACGCTATTGCTGAAGTACAGATGATCATGTAATCAAAGGAGCCTTCGGGCTCCTTTTTCTTTTTAAAATAATTTGAAAAAGATGTTGACGCTAAAATCAATCCTGTTATTATAACCACATCGAAACAACAACGACATTTAAGAAGGAAACATTATGCACGTTATCGCAACTACAGCGGGTCAAGGCAAAACAACTCAACTCGTTGATTTGGTAAAAAACAAAAACTGCACTCGATTGATCGTAACAACCGAATCTGCTCGACATATCGCTGAAAAGTTTAATAGTTCTCGTTATGGCGCAACTGAAACGATGTTGCCGTTTGCCACTCGAATCAAAATGACTATCGCCGATTTTGGAACTGTTGGTATTATCGAAGTCGCCGAGCCAAACGATGTATCTAAAGTTGTCGATTGGATGAAGTCGGTTGACATTAAGCCAGAAGTCGTCGCATTGGATGTTAATTACGTGATGTCTCGTACCGAATGGCTGAACTTGGCTATGAAACTGGAAGCAGACAACATTGAAGTTTACGGCACACAGCAAGTTGTTCAACCTAAGCCAAAAGTTAAGCCTATTGAAGAGTTTGAACTTCGTCAACTTTTCGAAGACGCGTTTCGTGGACAACGAGCGGGAACACTGAACACAGTTGCATTCGGTTCTGGAAAATCATTCTTTTAATTTCAACTACATATAATTTTTACTTTTGAGAAGGAAAACAACAATGTCTATGATTACTCTGAAAATGGCACAAACTTACATCGGCAAAACTGTATCTGCTATGGGTTTTGAGATGAGTGATATTATCGATATGTTTGGCGGCACTGGCGCTAGTAAGAAGCCACTGAACACAAAACGCGGTAAAGTTAGTGTATCTACATTGAAAGCGTGTGGTCTGGATATCAAAGGAAAGCAAAGCGGTGCTGGTCTGCTAATCCTGAAAGATATTACGTTTGTTGTGTATCATCGTACAATGTATCGTGATTTCACAGTGAATGCCCACGAAATCACCATTCTGGGTATCGCGAACGACGAAGGCAAAGTAATGGATCGCAAAGCTTACAATCGCGTTATGGTAGAAATTACCAAGAAGATGAAAGCAGAGCAAGACAAGCGCATGCAATCACTACTCGATGCAGTATGTGAATTCTAAACGAAAAGGGAGCCTAACGGCTCCCTTTTCTTATACTTGCTCTTCTTCGCCAGCTTCTGCTTCTGCTTTCGCTGCCTTGATTTCAGCACGACGACCAGAGATTGCATCCCTTACGGTGATATCATCACTCTCGCCAACTTCTGCCTCTTTAGAACGACGAGCGTAGTACTTCTCTAACTCACCCAGTCCCTCTTCCGTTTGAACGGATTGAATCTTAGCTAGAATACTTTCGATGCTGGCCTTAGGACCAGCAGCGGCTTTCTGTTCTGTTTCTTCTTTCAAAAAAGTCTTAAACCCAATCATAACTCTACCTTAATAATTTTATACGAGAATTTTTCCTCGTTGTAACGTTTAATTCGCTCTAACGCATGTTTGAACGCATAGTTGATTTTCTTGTACGGATTCTTTGCGCCGGTCTTGGTGCGCTGTGCTAGTATGTCACATAGATCCCATACAATAGCTTCCGTCTTGGTGCCATGCTTACGCAGAACACGACCAATCGACTGCAACACGGTAACTTTTGACTTGATCGGATGGCTGAATATTAAGTGATGCAAACGTTTAATAGAAACACCGGTACTCAGTACGCCATACGATGCGACGATAATAAGTCCAGTGTCATTTTCGGCAGTGCCTCTTAATGCAACACGTGTTTCCGATTTCGTCTCGCCTGAGATGTAATGCACTTTGTCGCCGTACTTAGCTTTCAAATGGTCATACATCATCTTACCGTGAGCTGTGTGCTTGAATAGAAGTAACACGTTTTCATCCCGTTGAGCTAATTTCTGAGCTAAAGCACACACCCAAAGATTTCTCTTTTTATGGTTCGTGATTACTTTTATTTCTTGTGCGTAGTCTAGACTAGAATATTTAGCACATTCTTCATCTGGATACTTGATCATCACGGACTTAACTTCGAGTTGAGCGACTTGTCCATCTTCCATCAATTTCGCAGTATCGACTGGCCTGAATACATCACCGAACATCCCGATATATTGTAGTACGTTAGCTTTGCCGTCTTTCAGCGATCCAGACAGACCAAACTTGTACTCACAGTGACGCATATTTTTAACAAGCGTAGAAATCGATTTGCCTGTAGATAAGTGACACTCATCAACTAACAACATACCGAATTGCTTGAACCACTCCGGTGATTGCTTAACAGCAGTCTGCCATGTACTCACAACAACAACAGAATCAGGCGAGCAAAAGTTTTTCTTGCCTCCGCCCATTAGACCGATAGCTTGTCGAGGGAACAAACGATAATCAACAAAGTCGTCTTGCATTTGATTAACGAGTGATGTTGTGGGAACGATAACTAATACTTTACTTTCGTAATTCTCTAAGAACCAGCGACTCAATAATGCTTGAATCAGAGATTTACCAGCCGACGTTGGCAAGTTCAATGTAGCTCGACGTTTGTTAATAGCATGAAAAACAGAATCGCCTTGATACCAGTGAGGGTCGATTTTAGTATTGCCAGCGTATATATCTAAACTGCCTACCCACTGGTCGAATTCACTTCGTGTTAACTGAGGCTTAACATCTAGACGAGGATCGATAGAAATTTCATAATCCATGTTAGATGCAAACATTTTAGCCATTGACACGAGACCGACAGGTAGTGTACCATCCAGCTCCATGAGACGAATCTTGCCGTCCCAGAACCCCGCGCGAAAACGCGGATTAAATTTGTAGCCGTCAACTTCAAACGAAAAGTAGTCGCGCATTTCGCAAATTATGTTATAATCAGCTTCAACTTTAACGAACGAAAAGTCTTGAGCTAAAATTGTGATATCACACATTAAAAACCTCTTGATTTCTTAGAAAACGATATATACAATATATGCTTAGTTAGTTATTTATCTGTATATTATACATCACTTTTGGTAGTCTATAAACGGAGTTCTCATGAAAAAGTTCAAACCACACACCACTATGTATTGCATCGCTGGCCGTATGTTCACTGGTCCAACTGCGGAATATCGCGAAGGCGAGTATCGTTGCTCTAGTGTGATGACATATTTGAAGATTTCGGATTTTATTGTCGTGACCGATGGAAGCACGTTCAAGACAACGAAGAATCGCCATGAAGGTAAACAAATCACTACTTTCAGCTTCGAACATATGCGCGAATATATCGAGACTTATTACAAAAACGATTATCCTCATTTTCGTTTGAATCCACACTTCACTGATATTTCAGAGGAGAAGGAAATGGTCGACGCGAACAATGGAATGAAAACCCCCGGCTATCGCATTATGCTTCAATACTTAGCTAACAGCATGCGCCTACGACTACACGAAGAAATGGAAAAGACAAACATCGCGAACTCGAAGGAATATTTTGTGGGCGTTCTACGTCACACATCGCCAGTGCATTTTCGTAAATAAGGAATAATTGAAATGAACAAAACGTTAAAGTCTGGTATTATGGCAACGTTTGTTGCACTGACGTTAACCGGATGCGAACAAGAAGAACGAGTCGATGTACTGTCGGCTCGCAGTATCGACGAGTGTGTAGCGGCAGGTATGGACTTTCCCTACTGTGAGATGCAATTCAAAGTCGCGCAAGAAATGCATCAAGACGTTGCGCCCAAGTTCGAAGATAACACCCAATGCTCGGCTCAGTTTGGCGATTCTTGCACACGACAAGAAATCAAAAACTCAGACGGAACAACTACCAGTATGTGGATGCCCATGATGATGGGTTACATGATGGGAAATATCTCGTCTAATATTAACAACGCACAAGCATCGTCTCGTCCGTTATACATGAGCGACGCACGACGCGACAAAGACGGTTCAATGCGCGGTCATATGGTAACAGCATCAGGCAATGGCGCAGCATTTGGCAAGTCGTCCCTGAGTCGTTCAACAGCGACAGCTCGTCCCGGCGTTGCAACGGTTTCGTCTACTCGCGCGGCAGTATCAACACGTGGTGGTTTCAGCGCCTCCGCTCGTGGTTCATCAGCATCATAAGGAAATAAAATGAAACGTTTACCAATCGCGGCTCGTAAAAACTGGAAAGAAAACGTAGAAATCGAACATGGTGTAATGTGGTCTACTACCGAAAATGGTCCATATTGGAACGAAGCTATGGAGCAACCGGTTTACTATAGCCTCACTCAAACCGAGCAGGAAGCTCTGGAGCACGCTGGCAACACGATTCATTGTATAGCGCTAGAATCAATCACGTGGTTACTGGAAATCGCTCCAACAGCGGTACGCAACAAATGGTTCGATTTATTCTTTATCCCAGAAGAAGCTCGTCAACATATCATCGATTCGTGGGAGGATGACGAGTGGGCCGTGTATGGTCGCTTCGATTTCGTTATGCAGGATGGCGTGCCTAAGTTACTAGAATACAACGCAGATACTCCTACTACGTTGATCGAAACAGGGTTAACTCAGTGGCAGTGGTTCTTTGAGAATCAACAATCCGGCGTATTTCCTCCGAGTACGTTCCAGTTTAACGATTTACACGATTCTTTGATTCGTCACTGGAAAGACTTACACAGCAAATACAACAAGGTCCCTAATAAAGTACACTTTGCAGCATTTGATCAAGTAGACGACTTCTCTACTGTTTGCTACATGGCAGATCTTGCAGCGCAAGCCGGAATCGATGCAGTTACTATTCCTATGGATCAGATTGGTTGGAATGGCGTTGAGTTCACAGACCCAGACGAAAACAAAATCGACGCGTGCTTCAAGTTGTATCCATGGGAGTGGATGTTCGATGACGCATTCGGCGAGCACATTTGCAAATCAGACACTCAGTGGATTGAACCATCGTGGAAAATGTTGCTTTCTAATAAAGCGTTACTTGCTTTGTTATGGGAACGTCACCCACATTGTGAAAACTTAGTCCCTGCGTTTGTTGGCGAGACAGCGGTCACTTGGGCAGAATCAGGCGAACTACAAGGCAAATGGGTACATAAACCATTGCTTTCTCGTGAAGGTTCGAATATACTGATTATCGATTACAACAACATGACCGAAGTCGCCTCAAGTCAAGGCGAATATGATGACGGCGGCTGGGTCGTTCAGAAGTATATCGAATGGGAACCTATCGATGGTAAATACCCGATGCTCGGTGTATGGATGGTAGGAGAAGATGCAGTCGCGCTTGGCATTCGTGAAGATGACACTTGCATCACCCAAAATAACTCACGTTTTATTCCTCATGTAGTGGAGAAAGATTAATAATGTCCCGTCGAATAGATTCATTTTGTGCTAATCCTCATCGTAAGAAAGCGGATCAGATTCGCGATCTAATGAAAGCGAATCAACGAAAAATTGTAGATAATGCAGTGGCTCGAATTTACGCGCGCATTGAAGTGTCGGCAGTCGCAGACGAACCCGCTTCTTGTTGTGTGTGCTCGATTAAGGTAGAAGAAAATCACTACCTCGAACAGATCATCAGCAAACTACGAGAAGAGGGATTCTCAGTTTCTCAAACAGAAACAAATAATCGCTTTACTATCAACGTTATTTGGTAATAAATACAAGAAGCGCCTTGATTGGCGCTTCACTATTTTATAAGGATTTATAATGTCATTTTTAGATTATGATAAAGTTGCACTACTGAAAAAGATTCCATCTAAAGAGGAAGCGAAAAACGCGTTACTCGAATATATTGAAACTGAATTTGAAGTGACCGCGCCTAAAAACTATTCGTTTGATCGTATTGCACGCGTCGCGGAAGAGCGGATTGCCAAGAAACGCGAAGAAGAAATCGCGATGGAAAAACTAAAGGCAGCGGGATTCAAGCGAACTAACGTTACTCCTCACGATATCATGAATGGCGATAAGTCGATTATCAGCTATCAGCCTAAGCTGAATCTACCTAATGTCAACGACGAGAAAGGAGAATACTCTGCCAAAGAAGTCGCCGATATGGACGTAGCTCCTATCGTGCCCGCGAAATTAATCAGCACACATATTGGTGCGACCAAAGCGAAAGAGATCAGTGTTGAGGTTTCAGCAGCGTCGTCTGGAGACGTTATCCTTAATGATATGTTCAGACCTTCATTCGAACTGTCGATGCGCACGCCGGACGGTCGAGAGTGCACCACAATAGGATACTGGATTATCGACGAGATCGTTAAACTAGGCTCTATGTGGAAAATCGCCGCACATAGTAACAAATACCATCAAGAGTTGATGTCCCTGATTTACTACATTCAAAAGAATGGCGAGGTTGTCGTCCGCGAGTCGATGAACTCTACATATATTATTCTGAAATAAAAGGAGCCTTCGGGCTCCTTTTTTGTTGACATAAAAATCGATAGGTATATACTAGCTACATATTGAAGAGGAGACATCATGCACACAGACAACAACGCACGAATGCTTGCACTAGCATTCTCGATTGCAGCAAACGAACATATGAACCAATTTGACAAAGGAGGCAATCCTTACTTTCTTCATCCTCTGAAGGTGATGCGATACACCCGTTCCGACGATTGCGAGATCATGACAATCGCGATTCTGCATGATGTCGTGGAGGACACTCCAGTATCGTTAGAGGATCTACGACGATTTGGATTCAGCGAACGTGTTGTTGTTGGGGTTGATGCTGTAACAAAACGACCAGGCGAAAAGAAAGAAGAAAGTTTGAACCGTGTGTTGCAAAATCGAGACGCGTGTATTGTAAAACTGGCAGACTTACGTCATAATAGCGACATTCGACGATTGAAAGGACTGACAGAAAAAGATCTTAAACGCATGCAATGGTATCACCAAGCGCACATGACAATCGTTAACGTAATGACTCAAATGGGATGGAACTAATGACCGATATTAAAGTACTAGGCGAGAAACTGGGTAAAGATAAAGTAGTTCAACTATCTATGATTCTAGACCGCGAGAACGATCACGACGACAAACTCGTTGCTGCGATCATTGAACCGTACGGCGCGTCTGACGAAGACCTGGATATTATTCGTTCGCATTTGAAAAGTCGTGTTCGTCATCGCAAACAAACGATAGTGGTTAAGAAGCCTGTCGTCAAGAAAGAAAAGGTCGTGAGTGCTCCAAAGAAAACTCAGCGATACGAAGAAGCTACCGGAACAATGGCAGACATGCTACGGAATCTGTATGCAACTAAGTGACATCAAACGCGTTGCTATTATTGGGAGCCGAGTGCTCCCAGTTGAACGGTACCGCGACTTGTTTAATATCGCGACTAAGTTCGCGTTAAACGGTACCCAGTTATTCTCTGGTGGAGCTAATGGTTCAGACACGGCGGCGGAACTAGCGTATCAACAACAATCCGCAACGCATTTATCGAATATAATTTTACCGTATAGTGGATTCAACAGTCGACCAGATTGGGAAGAATATTACACACTACAGGATTATCACGAAGATTTAATCGACGAAGCAGAAAGTATTATTTCAAAGATTCATCCTAATTGGCCACTAAGTGGATTCGCACGAGCGGCACATACACGGAATTGCTTTCAAGTTCTAGGACACGACCTGAACACTCCAGTCGATCTAGTCGTTTGTTATGCTCCCAAGAGTGGACGTTCGGTGAAAGGAGGGACCCGTACTGCGGTTAATATTTCGGTTAAGCGTGATATTCCCGTGTATAATATATCAGACCCAATCGATCGTGAGTTCATCATGAAAGTGTGTGGACTAGGAGAAACCGACTTGAGTTTGTTTATGTAATTAAAAAAGGAGCCCGAAGGCTCCTTTGTTTTATTTGTCTAGTGCATACGATACTGGTTGTGACCAAACACCATCATATGACCGAGTAGCTTTAGGCTCAACACCCTCTTTCAGCGCATAGAAAAACGAGTTACGAGATTCTCGGGCGATGATATAAGGATGATCTGCAAATAGCGTAGCAACACGGGAATCGACTTTAACCGCTTCTGTGATTGTTTTGCCAGCAGTAACTTCTGCTAAGATTGCGTTCATCACATTAAACGGAACGTCGATACGAATTGGTTCTTCAGGAACTACAGGCGGCTCCACCGGCGGGTCAATTGGAGGATCGACTGGTTCATCACGAGAATCAATTTTAGGTGCGCGAGTCTTGCGCTTTGGCTTTTCGGCCGATGTTTCAATCCCTTCCTGGGTTTCTAGGACTTCCTTGTCAACAATTTTACTTGTCATATTAAGTCCTATTTTTGTTTTTAACTACCGAACACTACACCGACGAAACGACTGTACTTTGACTTACCAGCCAATTCGTTCCAGTTATCACCGGCGTTGATTTGTTCATTTTCTGTTGATGTTGTGTATGGGTTAACGGATAATCCATAACGAGCCATACACATATAACGAGGTTGTAAATCTTCTGGACTATTTACAATCGTAAATCCTACATCGTCTTGTTCGACGTAAGGAGTGTAGAATAGAGAACCGATAGATTCCAGTTCGTCCATCGTTTGTTTTGTTCCTACTACCAGATAATCAAATCTAGACACAGTATCTACATAAACTTTCAGACCATCTGTTAACGTTCCTGCATACAATCTACGCATTGTAGGATCGCCCTTCAACCATCCAGATGATGTCAGTAATCCTGCAACTCTAGGTGAACAAAGAACATAAGTTGCATCAAACGACGTTTCTGACTGCAATTGTCTTGCCATTTCAGCAACAATACGGTACAGTGTACGACCTTTGATAGGGTCATCAGTCGATCCGCCAGCGAAATAAATGCCAGAAGCAGTTGTTGGAGAAACATGACGAATGGATACAGTCTGCAATTTCTGCATAACATCTCTATTTATTTCATCTGCGATCTCATGTGCCAGCATTTGTCTGATCACGTTATCAGCGTCCAGGCCATTTGCTTTTAAGTCTTGAATGAATTCGTGAGATACTTCAGATTTCAACTTTCTTGTCTTAGCTTCGATTTTCCAACGGTTGATTGTTAACATAGACTCAGAAGGCTCAATGTATTCCATTGTTCCAGTTTCGCCTGCGTCCGACATGATACGAACTTTATTTATCATCAAAGCAAGTGCTAGTTGTTTATCAATGTCGTCGCCGCCGCCAAGATCTTGCAAATTAACAGCTTCGATTGCTTGATATACAACACTTTGATATTTGAACACGTCATCTTTTGCGAAAGATAAAAGATTTGATGATAGTTCCAACGTAACCTTACTTCTGTCTCCGTACAAGCCGCCATACGTTGCAGGAGTACGGAATGTCATCTCTCCATCTCTGTTCTTATAGCGCATACCTAGAAGGGTGGCGATTGGTGTTTTTGTTTTTTGAATAGCAACTAAGTCCGTATAAATCAACTCGTTGACCGCGCGAGTCAATGCAAGTAACTGTGGACGTCCTAAGTCGATATTGGCAGATACAGTCGATTCTTGGATCAACTCGTTAAGAATATTAGACATTGTTAAAGGTCCCATTATTAGGTGTTATAAATAAATATACTAATGGTATTTATATAGGAATAAAATCATGATTGATTTACAAAGGATTGAACAAATTAAATTATTATCGACAGCCAAAGCCAAGGTTGCGATGAAAGAATACGCAGAAGAGTTAGGTGTTAACATCACATCAAAAACTATCGATAATATGGTTTCAGAAATGAGTTCTCAACTGAACATGCGCTCTATTATTCCTCGTGCGAAAGTGGTGACGATTGAGCCAGCCAGCGTCAACACGATTGTAGGAGCGGAGATCGCACTTTATGCGAAACTAGAAGACATTCCTGATCCGGAAACCGTCACTTATTCTTGGACAAAGGACGGCAACGCAATTGCAGGACAAACAACACAACGTCTAGTGATTGACAAATGCGCGGCAAGCGACGCTGGAAAGTATAAGTGCAAAGTAACAGAAACAGACAGCACGGAAACCGAGTCCGGTGAAGTCGATGTTGCAGTGAATGTTATTCCTGTCGGCTTCAATCCAGATACTTTATATAAGGCACAATGGATTGAGTTTCATGGGTTGTCTTATGCTCATGTTCGTTGGGATGCAATCGATGCCGCAAATGAGATTTTAGCAGGAAACAACGCAGATACACCAGTCGCGTTTCAGACCGAGTTGCTAAAAAATCCTGTAACAATTCCTTTACTGGCATTGTTCTTTGGCACAACAAGTTTAATCGCTACCGATAGTCGAAATGGATATAGACATCAGATCGACACGAAAACATGCAAAGGTGTGCCTATTAAAGTATTTGGTCCGTTTACAGGATCTTAATATTTATGACAAAAGGAGCCCGAAGGCTCCTTTTTTATTTTACGGAATTTTAACATGACTGAGTTCAGTCCATGCTTTTTTATTTCCTTGTACTATTCCCATGTATGTAACCCAGAACATCTCTCCTTGTTCTTCTTCTTGAAGAACGATGATTTCTCCTGTTCTGTGAGGAGTATAGTTGTTGGGACTATCAGATGATGTAGGATTGTCGAGATTATATTGTCTAGCTCCCACGATAGACTCTTTAGACAAATCAGATTCGTATCCAAGATATTGAACTTTATTTTCGAAATGGTTAGTTTCGTTAGTTCTTGCTATCGTGTGATTCTTATCATCAAACACCTTCATCCAAGATGTCGTGTCTCCGCCTTCGGCAGCTACCCAAACATTTCTATCAAATCCACCGGTCGGATGGTCGATAGTCTGTACGTAGATTTCACCATCTGTTAACGGAACTAAATTTACACTCAGTGGATTAACAGTTCCTTGACTTGCGCCGATGATTCTAACAACTCGGTTACCTGTTCCCATTTCTTGAAGAGGAACGAATCGATTGACTCTATTCGTCACAACAACGTTAGAAAGAATAGGCAGCCACTTATTTCCTTTTGCGATCCAGATCGCAGGGTCATCTCCTCTTACTGCTACATACAACTGACCGTCGTAATCCGCGGATAACTTAGATTGCTCTGGAGTTTTATCTCCTCCATCCACGAACGATAGAACTCGCTTGCCGTTGATCTCTTGTTTTAGATTTGTGAAATTATTAGGCTTATCTGTTATAGCTACGTTAGCTGGAACTCCTCCAGCAGAAGAACTAATCTCTTCCCAGTGGGATACGTCTGGAATCGACAGGTCCTTCGATATCCACATACGAGGGAATCTAGTGGTAGTTGCCTTGCTAGATTGAATCCAAATCTCACCAGAACGAGCAGGTTCAATTTTGGAAGCAACTGGGTCTAGTATACTGGTCGATACTGTACCAATCGGAACTCCATTGATAGTCTGTGCATCGTCTGTGAAGTTGTTCGATAAATCTCTATAAACAATACTATCTAGTATCTCGTGATTCGCAACTCTGGTCCAATCCAACCCGGATGATTTGTTAAACGCAACATACACCTCTGGAGTGTATTCATTATCTCGGACGTAGATATGACCCTCCCCTTTAATAGGTTCCTTGTCCGCGGCATGTGTTCCGTGAGTCACCGATGCGATCTGAGAACCTTGAATCTTTTGCTCATACACACTAAATTCATTATCCGAATCCTCTCTAACCGCGTTATCTGGAAGTGGTAGATCGGTTGGACTGGAGACAATATCCCAGTCCAGATACCCTTTAAACATTCTAGAAACCCATAAAACAACGCTACCGTCGTTTTTCATATGCATTCCAAGTTGTCCCAAATAATCGGGACTTTTATCTGGTCCTGGTCCAGCAAATATTTTAATAGAGACAATTTGAGAACCGCCCATCATCTGATGGACGTCTGTGAAATTATTAGGAGTCTCTCTATAAACAACACTCTTATCGTATGGCATGATTATTCCTTTAACCATTAATGAACGAGTTCGGATTTTAATCTTCTTCCAATCTCAATCCAATTCTTTCTTGACTTTTGTCCTTCTGGAGTTGAACTCTGATCCATAGCACACATATAGATTACGATATATGTTTTGCTTCCTTCAACAACTTCACACATCACAGTTTCTCCCAGTTGCAAAGGCATCGTGGTGTTATAAACCGTTCCTTTTGCTTCTCTTGCGCCATTTATTCTGAGTCTCTTTGTGTTACTAGGTGCACCCAAGAACAATTTGTCGGTGAAGAAAGTTTCTTCGTTAGAACGAACAATTTTATCAATTGGTTTATCGTATATTTTCACCCACGACGACGGGTCGTTGGGTTTATGTGCCATCCAAACATCAATCTCATCGGGAGCTCCTCCAGGCTGCTCCTGATCTGTAATAAACAACTCTCCAACGTTCAGTGCTCTGTATTTGTTTTTAGGAGTGTCATCATATTCGAATCTAGCAGTCACCACATCCTGAGGTTTATTTGTGGCTCCAATAATCCTTTGGCCTTTTTCGAACGTGTTGCCCAAATCTGTTCTTGCCATTTTGGTATAATCCATCTTGGAAGAATAAATCATCGTCCACTCGCCGGCGTTTGTTGTTGGACTAGGATTAATGCTAATAGCTAACCACACCGAGATTTCAGAAGGAACGACGGAATCGTTTTTATAAACGCAGACTTCACCTAACATAGTAGCTTTATAGGAACTATCCGCAATTGGGGATTGGTCACCCAATTTAATTCTAGCACCAGTAATCTGACTAGACTCGGTTCCAGTTTTGATAGTCTGACTCGCGTTCGTGAATTCATTCTCTTTATCCTTCATTGCAACTTTTGATGGGTCTAAGTTTGCGGATAAAGGAACCCACGTATTTCCATTTGCTACCCAAACGGCCGCGTCTTTTGTTCCGGTCGATAGTGTTTTGAACGCGATATACATCTGACCATCATAATCCGGCTTATATCCAGATGGCGGTTGATCTCCTCTAGAGGCAAACGACATGATTTGTTTACCCACTATAGTTTGATTAAACTCAGTGAAGTTATTCTTGACGTTTCTATAAACGATATCTTGATCCAACGAAGCCGAAACTGGAACCCATTCAAACGCGCCTGTTGCTGTGGATGTTGAGATCCAAAGCGCAGGTTTTTCTCCTTTAGTCGAATCGCCCTTCTTCAAGAACATCTCGCCTGAACGAACAGGAGCTAGCGGCTTACTAAGACTAGGATTAATAGACGCGATAGACTGATTAATAATAGTTTGTCTTCCATCCTTAAAGTTGTTCTGTGTGTTTTTCATAGCGATATTATCGAGTTCGGTGTGGTCTGTAATTTGAACCCACTGATACCCACCACCTGTTGCAACCATAGCGATATGCACTCGCGGTTGGTCTACAACGGATGCGTCGATGTAGATATGACCTTGACCTTTAATAGGCACGTGATCAACAGAAATATAACCTTGGTCCACATAAGGAATCTGCTTATTCAAAATAGTTTGACTAAGATTAGAAAAGTTATTAGCTTTATCTTTATTCGCAAACTCATCACTATAAGGTCCGGTTGAAATCTGATCCCATCCGTTTACTGAGTTTGGACCAGCGTTTGAAATCCAAACTGTAGGAGAACCATCAGGCTTACTACCCGCCCCGATTTGTCCGTAATAGTCAGGACTTTCTCCTGATGTTGGAGATTGACCCTGGAACTTTTTAAGAGTCAGCATTTGCTGACCCTTGATCGTTTGTTTGATATCACTATAATCATTAGGAGTTTCTTGATAAACGAAACTTCTGTTATTAACAATAGGCATTAGCTACTTCCTTGTTATGAAATCGATTTTGTTACATGCAATTGGCCTTCATTGTCAACATGTAAATTGTAAACTCCTCCATTGGGGGCTTGGAGTTTCTCTGCTGTGTTATCGGATGCTTCGGTAGAAAGATTCTGATGCAACCGACCGTAATCATCAACAGTAATCGACCAGACGGTTTGGTCTGGAGCTTTGAGTAAAATTTCTTCCTTTGACTTCTTTCCGCCTTCCGGAGCTTCGATCCAGATTAATTTTTCGCCGTCGTTCGATAACACTTTATCTACAGTTGATGGCTTTCCAGATGGGTCATCTTTCTTTGCGGGTCTAGGAATTGGATGTCTCATTGAAAAGCGTAGACCAACTTGAGTCGGGTCGATTTGACTTCCGTGGAGTCCTTCGCATACGATAGAATCCGTGTCTCTAACGTACATACTAGCAACAGAAGGGTCAATGTCTGAGTCGACAACAACTTTAATCTTTTCGGTAAATGCAGTATCTCGAACTGAGATTTCCCATCGAGCCGCTTCTCCCTTAGGACCCCGAATATCTCCAAGATTGGTATATGTAGGAGGATAAGGAAATACTCCCGATGAATCTTGAGTGATAGCCCATAACTCTTTGGGTTTCATCGGGTCGTCACCACATAATCCAGCAACACCTACGTTATCAGTTAATAACGGATACTTTGCCATAAATTGGGCTTTAGACGCGAATTTTCCTACCAGTTTAACGGACTTTCCGTCCTTTCCGTTGTCGCCTTTATCACCCTTTTCGCCTTTATCGCCTTTGAGTTCATCCCACGCTTTATCTAGAGCTTCTTGTACGACGTTCTCGGCTGTGGATTCCATTACGCTCATTAACTGATTAGTCAACGTATCTAATGCTGCTGTCATTTCCGCCATCACAGTGGATGTCACCGCAGAAATTGCCGCTGATGTCGCGGAGTCGACAATCCACTGTAGAATAAATTGACCTATTCCGCCTCCTCCGGCGGGACCTTGTGGACCAGTGTATCCTCTAGGACCAGTATATCCTCTAGGTCCAGCAGGTCCCTGGATGTGTCCAAGATTTTTCCAGTTAGATTTTTTGTTATATGGAAGTGTAGTCAGTACCCACAAGTCACCAGACCCGGTCACAAGGATTGCATCGCCAACTACCGAAGGAGTCTTTGCTAGATCTGCCTCGTATCTAACACTCGCGTGAAAGTTTACTCCGACTCCATCCTTTCCTGGTGCGCCCATAGGACCTTGAGGACCCGCTGGACCCGCTGGACCATTTGGCCCCATTAAATCTTCACGATATACAAGTAGATTCCATGTATATTCAGACTCTCCTGGTTGCGCAGCAAGTCGCCAAACAATTGCAGGCTTTCTTTGATCTGGAGGAATAGAAGTGTCTACCGGAAAGTCGTCGATTTTCATCTCTACGGTATGCCCATCCTTTCCGGGCTTCACTCCACTCGCTTCTAGATCTTTAATCTCTTTATCGATATCTAATATTTTTTGATTTAGCCAAGTTTGTCGGCCAGGAGGTAATATCGGACCTGTTCCATTTGGATTTGGATCAAATAGAATCATTCCCGAATTAATTAACGGAGGTGTACTCATAAAACGAAAATCCTTATCATTTTAATTTGCTTTCTAGAAAAGATATACGCGCTTCCAGCGACTCAATGATATCTTGTTGTTGCTGTTTTGATCTCGATTTTCTAGGCTCAATCTCAGATCCGACTGGATGGTTAACGAAATATATACCATCACTCTTTGCTACCAGAACCATGGATGTTTCATCCGCGCCGGTGACTCCGGCATGTCCTGTTTTCAGATCTGTGTCTTTCGGATAAGAGTTAGGTACACCGATTAAGTCTGTAAATTTCAGCGCGCCTACTGGACTGGTGTCGAGATTCAATGTAAGTGATTTATCTAATGGATCATATGTTGCTTTTGACCGATCGCTAATCTTTATTTTTTGAACTTCTACCTCAGATAAATCCGACTTAACAAAAACAACAGGCTTAATTGCATCGAGTTTATCTTCTATTGGTTTGATATAAACAATATCATAATTATTTAGATGAACATCCATCACCGCTCTGTTGTAGAATGGCGATAGAATAGGCATTGGGATAGGTCTTTGTGCCATTTTAAAATCCTTTTTATAGGACCCGAAGGCCCTTATTATTTAATCACAACTACATTTTCGTTATAGATAGAACCAACAACCTCAACGAACTGAGGAGCTGACCCTTGCGCATCTCCTGCCATAACAAACGCTTCGTATCCTTTCGTGATAGCTAGACCACCAAGAACAGTTCTGAATGTGTTGGCAATATGACTTGCGGATTTCGTATCTTTGTGTTCCAGAACGAAATAATTTTTCATAGGATCAATTCGAGCAGATTTCTTCTGGAAATCCTCTGTCCATGTGGAAGAACCTGTATATTCAACTTTAAATGATATAGCATCATTAACTGCCAATGGAATATCAGTCGCCATAGTTTCATACGCGTCGAACATTTGTCCAGACGTGGAGATACTCTGCACTGCCGTTTTGATCACAGTTGTGTTATTTTTTATGATCGATAACGTTAATGTTCCATGAGAAGTAGCAACGCCCGATAACTGGAACACATATCTGATATTGTATGTGCCTGTTCTAGGAACATTTAACGAATAAAGATCGTTTCCTGTAGGATTTGTGTTAACATCCGCTTTACCTGTACTATCACTGAGTAACATGATAGGGAGATTTCCCTTTCGTGAAGCATTAGGCCGATCGTCATATAAGCTAAACCAATTTGACTTAGTTGTTGCGGAAATAGCAGGCAATATTAACAATTCGTGAGCATCTGGGTCTGAATTGTGTAACTTCAACTCGTTGTCGCCATTTGACCAATCGTTCCATTTTGAGTTAACAGAATCCCAACTTCTATACATAGGATACTGCAATTCCCCAATAGGGAAGAAGGATTGATGTACTTTATCGTCGGTTTCGACTAAGTTCATTACATGACCCGGCATGATAATCTTAGAACCGTCGTGTTTTGTATACTCAGGAAGACCTGTTACAGTTTCTCCGAAATAAGTCCAACCAGTTTTGTCTTTGATTGTGTCTAAGCTTGTTCCCTTAGGAATACGAGCAGGCAAACGAGATAGAATATCTTGTAAGCTTTTTGTTAAATTCTCGCTTCCTATCGTGAACCACTCTTCGCCGTCACATGCGAACCATCGACGATTAGTCGCGTCGTTGCTGTAGTTGAAAACAAACTTGCCCTTGTACTTAGCAGGAACGTACTTAGTTGTCAACTGTGTAACATCCGTATCGGTTTCTACAATGATTCCTGTAGGAACGGTTACTTTCTTTCCGCCAGTCGTGATGTCTTCGACCGTGATACCCTCAACGTCTCCGTCGAACAGTAACACTCGTGTGTCGTCGTATTCTGTCACGCTACCATCTTGAGTCTTTTTGCTGACCTTGAGAGGGGATACAGTTCCCGAACCTCCAGCAACGATGTTCAGTTTCAATGCTCCTGTCCCGGAATCGAAATCTGCCGTAACTCCAGTTCCAGCAACCTCAAGAGAGTTTAGTCCATCGGTTTGTCCATTGTGAACAAACTGTAAACCGCCTTGATTGATTGTTAACTCACCATTCGCATCAATCGTAACCGCTGGATTCATCTTGATCTGCTTCACAACTTTATAAGTTGGGGTAGCACCAGATTCAACAGCTAACATTCCAGTAACAGGATATTGGGCAGTCCAATTGGTACCATCGTGCATCAGGATGTTGTCATATCCATTCCCAGACCCAATAAATCCGAACGACTTGTTCGCAATTCCTGTAGTAGGAAGATTCGATTGATCTGCATGCTTTCCAACATAATAAGACTTGTCGAGATTGATAGTCATTTCGTTTTTGACTGTATCAAAGGCGACTTGTTCTGTAACTTCACCTTTCAGAATTAACTTAGTCAGTGGACCAGTATCTGTTCCGAACTCGCCGGTCAACTGAGTTGGAAAGTCTGGCAGAGTCAAGACTGCCCGCTTCTTGCCTGGGTGACCTGAATCATCTTGTATTACTAAGTTGTTACCAGAGTTATTGATTTGCAACACACCCAAACTTTCTTCGTTTCCACTTGCGTCTTTCTGAATGGCAACAACAGGAATCAAAGAACGGTCAACGTTGTATTTCAATTTATGCGACGCGCCATCGTATTCAACTTTAACATTACTATGACCAGCATCGGTTAAGTTAGCAAACTCGGCAAGATTCAACTCGATTGTTTTCTGATCTTTTGTCGAATCCCAAGTTGACGTTAACGGAAGAACCACATCAACAGACGCACTATCATACTCACGAGCCGTAGAAACTATCGTGATAGTTTTATCGGTGTCACTTGTATCAAGATGAATGTGATTTCCTGCTTGAAGGATTGCTTCGTTTTGCGTACTCTTCTTAGTGAGGATGTTATACAACTTCTTTCGCATATCTTTGTGCTTCAAGTCTACTTGATTTCCATTGACAATAGCGATTGTGTCTCCATTCGAAGTAATCATGTCCGCAAATTGAGTTGCTGTAGGTTTAATCTTTAATTGCACTTCTTCGCCAACAACATCGGTCGTTCCCCAGTCGTCTAGAGGAATTTTAATGTTAGACTTCTTGGCATACTCACTCAGGTCAACAGGAATCGGAGGAGGAATTACAGCACTAACCTTTACCTTTTCTCCAGTTCCTTGTTCTAATGTAATGTTATTTCCGGCCTCAACTAATAAATCCAAGTCGGCATATTTTGGTTCATATCCCAAAGTTAATTTTTGGTTAGCTTGGTCGAAGTTAGTTTTGATTCCATTTTGACCTTCGGTCAAAGCGCCCATTACATAATTCGTCAAATCTACGTGAGCTTCGGCATTAATCTTCAAGAATCCACTAGCATCTTTTTCGAAACTAATGTTATTTCCAGCAACGAGAATATCATTCATTTTATCGAAGTCTGGTTTCTTTACGCCGACATTAAGAATCTTTCCAAGACTATCCCAAGAAATTTCAAGCCAATCACTAGCTGGGAATTTACTCCTAACATTAGAGCCTTTCAGATATTCAGATAGATCTGTGGGTGCACCTGGACCAAGTGACTTAATTGTGATATTTTTGTTAGTTGTATCATAGTCGATGGTAACGTTATCACCAGCGGTGATACTCTTAAATTCACCAATAGCTGCCGAGTTTCCAGTTGTCGATAAAATTAAGTTTCCACTAACTTCAATAGGAGACCACAGATCTACTCCTCCCGAAATACCGGTGAACACAAACATCTTATTGGTTTCTAGTTGTCTATTCGAACTAGCACACTTAACGATTGCAAAAGTTTGCCCAGCAATCTTATCGGCTTTTGATTTCTCAAGATCGTCTAATGTATCATAAATTCCCAAAAATGTTTCTTTTGAATCCAGCACAATACTGGTAGATCCAATTGATAGTTTTTCGGTTATCCATTTTCCGGGAGTTAAAATCTTGTCTAGATCGATAGCGGAAATTGGATGATGTTCAAAATCAACTTCTAACCAAGCAGTTCCGTTATACTGATAAGTTTTTGAGGTTTCCAACGCGTATGCAAGCGACCCTGCGATTGCAGTAGTTCCATTAGGCAAATCTGAAACTTTATCAACCGACCATTTAATATCAAACACTCTTTCTGGCGCATTGATAGACAACGATGTATCAGAAGGATCGTATTTAATAAATTCGGAGTTTGATTTATATTTTACGACAGACAAATCGTTCTTATTTCCTGATTGGTCTTCAACCTGAATTGAAGTTTGTCCTGGTACAGAGCCACCAGAATCTCCCTTTTCTCCCTTCAGATCGACTTCTTGTCCCCAAGTGCCATCTGGGTTTTTGAACTTTAATTTCGTTGCATCCCACTCATGTTCTGGGGGCAATCCGTCAACACCGTTCTCACCTTTCGGCCCCTGTGGACCAATAGGGCCAGGTTGGCCCCCCTTGGAACGAATTGGTGCGATAATAAAGCGTTCATCTAATTTCATTATTCATTCCTTGTTATGTCGTCTCTCTTATCGTTGCGTAGACGTTTACCCTTCCTGGGCCGTGTTCTGGAGTTTTCTCTATTAATATTCTGGTGTATTCCCATAACGCTTCGTATGGTCCACCATCCTTTTGTAATCCTGTTCCGTCGGTTTCTAAAATAGCTACATTGAACCACTCTTCTCCATTATTTGAGACCTGAATGTAAGCTTTAGCGTCGCTATCTTGAGCAGAGGTTGAGTTTACTACCATCTGCACGGAAGTGCGTTTAGCTCTACCAGTGTAGAAAACAGGGGAATATATAATATTCCCGTTGATCACTTTGGCGTTTGTGATAATTTTCTGCATACTATTTCCTATTATTTATAGACATGTCTGCTTGAATAACAAAATCCAACGAGGGTTGCTACTTCCGCTAGTAGGAAAAAGTTCAACGAACTCACCAGGAGCTAACGTATAATCACTATTTTCAGTACCATCTTTTTCGACGATCTTTCCGTTTCTTAATGCAATCTCGTTAGTTCCGTAGTTATAAACTCTAGTAACTCGACCAGTTCTAACCTGAGTATTTGTCAATGACACTACATCATAATCTACTATTTCTGGCATAAAAACTCTACCTTGGGCAGTTCCGGTATGCCTGCAAATAATATGATCGTTCATAGCTACACTATAGTCTTGCATGTTGAACGTGCTTTCAATAACTCCCGAAGATATTCCTCTATTTCCAATAGGAGTTTCGCCAGTCGATAAACCAACAATCGAGGCTTTTAGCTTTGTTGGAGATATTTCGTCATCATACGTATGACTATCAGCCTCGACGTACATCCAGCACTTATTACCATTTGCATATGTTCCTGACATAAATGTATGAATTTCATTTAGAGGAACAATATGAGAGTCATAGTTGACGTTAGCCCTATTAATAAAGTGTCCTGCGGAAGGAGTTATTGTTAATTTCCCAGTACCAATTTTAACAATTCTAATAATTGTCCCATTTCTAACTTCGTCCGCAGCTAATACAGTAGAATCCTCTCCTACTATTTTTGGTAGAACCATCGTCGAGTCTCCGGTTCTACTAGAAAACACAATAGGAGCAGCGGCAACAAAGGCTATAGGAAATATAGCAGCACCAGTAAGTCTCAATGCGGCACCTAAACTTTTGTGCTTCAATGGCTGATTACCAGACAGTAAGTCAGTATTAAGTTTTAAAAGTCCTGGCCCAATTACACCAACCTCAGTTTCGATTGTATCTGTTGTATCAATCAAAGCGGAAACATCCGTTTCCAATGTATCAGCTCTGTCATTTAACCCAGTCACATCGGTTTCTACTCGATCAACTCGATATTCAAGATTGCCAACATTAGGAAACGGCGCAAACTCAAATCCATCCTCGGAATCATTAACGGTTAGCGTTTTTCTTGCTTGACCTGTAAAGTCACTAGGCGTATCCGATAAATCTTTGAATGTAGTAGGGCTTGTTTCTAGCGCAGTTATTCTAATTCTCGCATCGGAAAGATCTGGCTCGATGATGTTTATACGATAACCATGGTCATTCAATTGATCCTGAATATTAGCTACCGGAGGATAATCGGTAAACTCAAGTCCAGATTCGTCAGTCTTGACAGTCAACACTTTAGTCGATTGCCCCAAGTAAGCGTCAGGAGTGTCCGTTAAATCTGTTAATGCGTCTCTCCTATCATAAGCCATGAGCGCATCGCCGGCTAAGTTGTATCCGATAAGCTGACCAGGTTGATATCCACCAGGGGTGTCAGTCAAATCATTGAAACTATATTCCGGATCTGGTTTTCTCTCAAGCACATCAACTCTACTAACGGTATCATCAACAGTAGTAGAAAGATCGATTGTTGTATTCTCAAGATCTGTGGCTCTCGTTTCCAAGTCATCAATTCTAGGAATGATTTGACCTACGTTTGGATAGTTGGTAAATTCTAATCCAGATTCGTCTGTCTTCACAGTTAGAACTTTCGTAGCTTGTCCGGTGTATGTCGATGGTGTGTCTTTTAGCTTAGAGAATTCATCTCGATTTTCATACGCAATCAACGCATCTCCGGATAGATTATAACCAACAAGTTTTCCTGGTTGATAACCTCCAGGAGTATCCGATAATTCAATGAACTTATAAGCGGGGTTCGGTTTATTTTCTAAATCTGATACCTTAGTTTCTACGCCATCAACTCTAGAAGATAACTGAACATCGGCGTCTTGCAACGCCGTAATGTCATCAACGATTGGTTGTAGGGGAAGATCGACGAACTCAATCGATCTTCCTGTTGCATCAATTGCTGCAAATTTTCCTTGGGTTCCAATATTTCTTTTCATAGTCATTCCGTAACTTAATATTTCAGATCACGAACGGAAGTCCAACCGCAGACCAAGGAGTCGGTATTCCGTTCGTTATTTTTCTGAAACAAGATCCTTGTTCGTTGATGAAGTGTTGCATCTCTAAATCTTGCGTGCAGATTATATGCATAATGCCATCTTCCGTGAACTGAGATGGCATAGTCCCTATAGAAGTCGGAACCGCTCTGAATGTACCGGAAATTCCTTTTGAAGCATCAGAACTTACGCAGTCTTCCGAGTTATTATTTGTGCTATATACTGCACTAGACACAGCAGGCTTATGCCAGATCATCTCGGTCTGTGTATCATCGACTCTGAGATAACTACCAGTTTCTCCGAATGCAGTCGGGGTGTCTCTGAGATCCAAAATGCTTTCAACGTTGCTAGATCCGCCTCCACTACCTACAGTATTCCAATTTGTTGGATTTAATGGGCTAGTAACACGATGATACAACCTATTATCAGTTATGTACGTCTGATGTTCTTCCCCATCGTGCAGCCGCATCACAATCAGCGATCCGTTATCCCCAACAGGCAATCCAACTTTATCAGAATAAGCTTTAAAGATTCCAGATTCGTTTGCTAAAGTGTTGGTCAACTCTTTGTAATGAGTATCTTGATACTCCATAGGAAACGTAGCATATCCAGATGAAGAGCTGTACTGAGTTTGAATCTCTTCCCAATCGGACCATTTATTGTTATCTTTCCACCAATGGCGAATATATGTCTTTTCGTCTTCTGGACAGAATAGCGTCTGTGAGCCAAACTTAATAGAACCACTTCCGATAGAATGTAGAACGTATGCCTTTTGCTTAACCGGAGTGTGCTCGGCAGTTGCATTAATAAGCATCACATATGTTCCTAGACTCTTTTCACTAGAAGCATCTAGATAGTCATTAGTTGACGGTTTGTTATTATTGATGTCATTCGGGAAACGCTTATAAAGAGCTTCATACTTAGATAAATCGGTGATCTTTCCTAATCCCTTCCACTCTCCATCGCACGCCCACCATTCTTGTACTTGAGCAGTTGCGATGTATGCAATTTTACCAAGACTATCAGACGGAGAATAAGTTTGATCTAGTTTGGCTTTTATTTCGTCAGGAGTAGAACCGACTCCACTAACAACAGGGATACCCAATGGAATTCGAACGGTCTTTTGATCATTTGGGTCAAACGTTATATCTTGAATGTCGTTTTCAAATTTGAAAACAGAGATATTAGTAAACGATTCTTTAATCTGTCCAGATTGATTGAAAGTAACGATAGTTGCATCGGGTCCTTGTGGCCCAGCATCACCTAACTCACCCTTAGGACCTCGATCTCCGGTGTCACCCTTATCGCCTTTTGGACCTTGATCTCCAGTGTCGCCCTTCGGACCCTGTATACCGTCAACTCCGTCGTTTCCGTTGTCGCCTTTTGGTCCAGCGGGTCCGTTAGTTCCAATTGGACCTTGTGGTCCAATTGGCCCTATTGCGCCTGTATCTCCCCTAGAACCTTGTGGGCCCACTGGTCCAATTGGACCTTGATCTCCAGTGTCGCCTTTATCGCCTTTGTCTCCCTTTGGTCCCTGAGCGCCACCTCCGCCGCCTGGGTCTCCTTTAGGGCCTTGTGGACCCATAGGGCCAGCGGGTCCCTGATCTCCCTTTGGACCTTGACCGATAGGTGTTCCGCCATCTCCTCTCATAGGAGCAATAATAGCATCGTAATTAAGTTCCATTTATTATGCTTCCCTTTGTGTAATGAATACATCGACTGTTGCATTTTCGGTTTGCTCTAGTCGAAATATCATAGATTCCCACAACGCTTCGAAGGGTCCGCCGTCGTATTGGATATCCTGACCTTGTGTTTCTAATTTTGCGATATTAAACCAGTTGATGTTGTCGTTTGAGCCTTGTAGCCACCCAATGCAATGAGTGTCGACTCCGGATTGGTCTGCTGTTGAGACCATTTGAATGGAAGTCGTCCTTGTCTTTCTGCTATTAACAGTGTATGATAGGATAATAGATTTACCAGTTGCAGGATCACACTTGGCATCTTTAATAATTTGCTGCATAATCCGTTGCCTCAAATATTGTTTCTTTATTGTATTTAGTGAAAAGGGGCCTTTCGGCCCCTTGTGTCATTATAGACCTTTAACGTATACACGACGGAAGTAGCAGTTGTTCCCCATCATTTCAGGAACAGGCATACCGTTGTTGATTTGCGTAAAGCCTTTAGTTTTCGATGCGTTAGCTAATGGGTTAACGCCGATAGCATAACGAGTCTTGAAGCCCATAACAGGCTGGAAGTTCTTCGGATCAGATCCACGTAGTGGTGTTAATGCCACATATGGACTGTAGTAGATACCGGCATCCATCTGAGATGTACCTTTGTATCCAACAGTGAAGTAATCTTCTTTAGCGTACTGGTCGATATAAACACGATACTTACCAGCTAACACACCAGCGAATACTGAGTTGTTTGTGTTGGTATTCATACCGGTGATGGTACCCATAGCAGCAGGTCCAACCATCATATCAGTGTGACCAAGAGCAGCAACTAAGTTACGAGAAGCGATGATGAAGTTACCTGCACCACGACCAGTTTGACGAGCAATTTCGTTTGCTTCTTTATCAATCTGGATGATTAACGCTTTGTAACTTTCGCCTGACCAACGAGCGCCGCGCACATCATTAGGGTCAGCAAAGTTGAACACGCCTTGTTGTCCACCGTGTAAGTTGGTCCATCCACGCTTACCTACCTGAGCAGTAGCATTGATCCATAACACGATTTCGCGGTTGATTTCCAGCATGATTTCAGTAGCCAGAACTTTAGACAGTTCAGAGTCAGCACTGATACCATGAACGGCCATCAGGTCTTGTGCCAGTTCAATAGAATATTGAGCTTTCAGTTGACGTGATTTCGCTTCAACAGTTTGCTTGTCGATACGGAAAGACATTTCGTTCCATGGATTACCAGTAGAACCGTTGAAATCCTGCATCAGTTCAGCATAACTGGTAGCCATACCTTGTGAAATCTCAACAAGAGTACCTGAGCTAATTGCTGTACGGATTGCCGTATCAGTTGCATCAGTTGAGTTCTCGTCGGCGATCGTAGCAGAAAGATCAACCTCAGCGGTTCCTGCGTTCATCAGGTAAACGATCTGTCCGTTAACAAAACGATAGAATTTTGTCTTTCCAACAGCAACTTTACCAGCGGTACCTGTGGTACCTGCGTTTGTGCCATCTGCACCAACAGCAACATATAAGTTGCGACCTGTGATGCCGCCAGCTTTCACTGAACCTGTATCACCAGACCAACTAACGTTAGGACCAGCAATCGGATGAAATGCTTCCATAGCGTTAGCATCTGTAGGGTTTGCACCGTACATAGCACGCAGACTGAAGATTTGACCAGTAGGAGCAGCCATAGGCTGAACGCCACAAATGTCGAATGCGATCATATTAGGAATAGCACGACGTACCATGCCCATTACGGTAGGACCTACACCAACGGCCGCACCGGAGTTTTTACCAGCCGCGATATCAGTAGGAGCATAACCGTGGTCACCAGTAACAACAGCTTCACCTAACGCGGTCAGTTGCTCACTGATAAACTCGTCACGATAAACAGCGTTTTCGCGAATATCACGATCTTGGTTTTCTAGAATAGCAGCAACGATATCTTTGTTACTGGCGCTTACGATTTCTGGAAGTCCTTCAGCTTCAACCAGAGGTTTCCACTTATTTTGAATTTCGGTCTTTTGATTCATTTTAAATTCCTGTTAGGCTATAATCTATGCTTTATTTAGAGGGCCTTTCGGCCCTCGAAAGTCAATTACAGACCTTTAACATACACGCGACGGAAGTAGCAGTTCTTGCCAAACATTTCTGGAGTTGGCATGCCGTTGTTGATCTGCTGGAAGCCTTTGTGCTTCGCAGAGTCAGCTAATGGATTGATGCCAATTGCATAACGGGTCTTGAAGCCCATAACAGGCTGGAAGTTGTTAGGCAGAGTTCCGCGGAAAGGAGTCATAGCAACGTATGGAGAGTAGTAAATACCCGCATCCATTTCGCTTGCGCCTTTGTATCCTAAAGTGAAATAATCTTCTTTAGCATACTGATCGATATACACGCGATACTTACCGGCTAACACACCTGCGAACACTGAACGGTTAGTATCAGTTTCGAACCCGGTTGACTTGCCTTGTTGAGCTACAGAAACGAACATATCAGTATGTCCAAGAGCAGCAACTAAGTTACGAGAAGCGATGATGAAGTTACCTGCACCACGTCCGGTCTGACGAGCAATTTCATTTGCTTCTTTGTCAATTTGAACGATTAGGGCTTTATAACTTTCGCCGGCCCAACGAGCACCACGAACATCGTTAGCGTCATCGAAATCGAACACACCAGCTTTACCGCCAGCTTTGTTAGTCCAACCGGTTTTGCCGATTTGAGCTGTAGCGTTGATCCAAAGGATGATTTCGCGGTTGATTTCTTGTACAATTTCTTGTGCTAGGATAGCCGATAACTCGCCATCTACACTCAGACCATGAACAGCTCTCAAATCTTGCGCCATTTCGATTGAGTATTGCGCTTTCAGTTGACGCGATTTCGCTTCAACTGTTTGCTTATCAATACGGAAAGACATTTCGTTCCAAGGGTTATCTTGTGAACCGTTGAAATTTTGACACAATTCAGCGTAGCTAGTTGCCATGCCTTCTGCGATTTCAACTAAAGTGCTATCAGCGATCTTAGACAGAACTTCGATATCTTGAGTTGGAGTTGCACCATTCACGTCCGCGACAGGAGTCCAAGCAGCGGTAGATACGTTTTGTAAATAAACTTTATCGCCGGTTGCATATTCGAAATAAACAACTTCGTTTACCGCAACTGCTGTATCCTTCGTATACTTCTTGAAAGCCGCAGCAGGATTTTTAGAGTAATCGTGTTGTGCGCCAGAGAAACCTGCATCAGGATTCATCATCGGATGGAAAGCTTCTTTCGCATCAGCGGATTTAAAGTCGCCGCCGTACAGAGCACGCAGTGAGAACACTTGGCCAGTAGGCTGAGACATAGGCTGAACACCACACACGTCCATGGCAATCAGGTTAGGAATTGCACGTCTAACCATACCCATTACGGTAGGACCGATACCAACAGCGGCACCTGAATTCTTGCCAGCCGCAATGTTATCTGGAGTATAACTATGATCGCCAGTAACAACAGCTTCGTTCATTTCACCGCCAACGTGTTTCAGTTGAGAAACGATGAATGCATCGGTATAAATGCCATCCGGGTCAGCAGCGATATCGCGTGCTTGACTTTCCAGAATAGCGGCAACGATGTCTTTACGTGAATTGGTAATTGCAGGAACGCTTTCGTGTTCCATTACCGGAGTCCACTTGTTTAAAATTTCGTTATTCTTCATTTTAGAATCCTATAATTAAAAATCTGTGTAATCTATGTTGTATTTATGTGAGAAAAACGGGGTCTTTCGACCCCTATAGATTACAGACCTTTAACATACACACGACGGAAGTAGCAGTTCTTGCCGAACATTTCTGGAGTTGGCATACCGTTATAAATTTGGGTAGAACCCCAGCCTTTGTTCTTAGAAGAATCGGCTAATGGATTGATCCCAATTGCATAACGGGTCTTAAATCCTAATACTGGTTGGAAGTTCTTCGGATCAGCACCACGTAGAGGAGTTAACGCAACGTACGGAGAGTAGTAAATACCCGCGTCCATTTCAGAAGCACCCTTATAACCAACAGTGAAGTAATCTTCTTTAGCGTATTGGTCAATATAAACGCGATACTTGCCAGCCAGAACACCAGCGAATACTGAACGGTTAGTATCAGTTTCGAAACCAGTAGATTTGCCTTGTGCAGCAGCAGAGATGAACATGTCAGTGTGACCGAATGCTGCAACTAAGTTACGAGAAGCAACAATAAAGTTACCAGCGCCGCGACCAGTTTGACGAGCAATTTCGTTTGCTTCTTTGTCAATCTGGATGATCAGAGCTTTATAACTTTCACCAGCCCAACGAGCACCACGAACGTCCATTGGATCTGCAAAGTTGAATACGCCAGGCTGACCGCCGTGATTATTAGTCCAACCAGTTTTACCAACTTGAGCGGTAGCGTTAATCCACAACAGGATTTCACGGTTGATTTCCAGCATGATTTCAGTAGCCAGAATACCAGACAGTTCGCTATCAGCGTTGATGCCGTGAACAGCTTTCAGGTCTTGTGCCAGTTCAATTGAGTACTGTGCTTTCAGTTGACGAGACTTAGCTTCGACGGTTTGTTTGTCGATGCGGAAAGACATTTCGTTCCATGGATTACCAGTAGAACCATCGAAATCTTCCATCAATTCAGCGTAGCTAGTTGCCATGCCTTCTGAAATCTCTACCAGATCACCAGAAACCAGTTTCTCGTTAATCAGAGCGTCATCTGCTTCAGTAGGGTCTTTCACAGTTCCCGCAAGTGTAGACAGATCGATTTCCGCACCCGACGCGTTCATAAAGTAAATAGTCTTGCCGTCTACGTAGTTGTAGAACTTGATCTTACCGGCAGAGATTTTCTTCGCATCACCGGAAGCATCGACATTAGCGCCGTTTGCGTAGATAGAAACCCAGTTATCGATTCCTGCGTTGTTCGCTTTAGGCTTACCAGTCTTACCGGAGAAACTAGCGTTAGGACCAGCTAACGGATGGAACGCTTCTCTCGCTTCCAGAGCGCGTGGATCTTCTCCGTACATAGCACGCAGAGTAAAGATTTGACCCGTTGGTGCCGTCATAGGCTGAACACCACAGATATCAAACGCGATCATGTTAGGAATTGCACGTCTAACCATACCCATTACGGTAGGACCGATACCAACAGCGGCACCAGAGTTAGCACCCTGAGCAATTTGAGTTGGATTGTAGCTGTGATCGCCAGTAACAACAGCTTCGTTCATCTCTCCGCCCAGATGCTTCATTTGAGAAACAACAAATGGATCGGTATAAGCGCCTTCGGCGTTCAGTGCGATATCTTTCTCTTGTGCTTCCAGAATAGCGGAAACGATGTCTTGACGCTTCATCGAAGTGATGGCAGGTGCGCTTTCGTGCTCAAGTAGTGGCTTCCACTTGTTTAAAATTTCTTTATTCTTCATTTTATTAGAATCCCGTTATATTACAGAGCGGCCAGGTATGCAGACATAGCTGTATCTTGTTTCGCTTCGACAATCACTTCCGGAGCGTCTTGTTCGAAATTAGGAGTGATTGACTCTTCGACATGGGTAGTGGGCTCAACTACAGCCGCTTGAACGTTAGATGTCATTTCAACGATAGCAGATAACTTAGTGTCAAATGCTTCGTCGTAATCCAGTCCTTCGATCAGAGACTTGACTTTTTCTTTTTGCGATTCGGTCAATGCAGCAGTTGCAGACTCAACCATGTGGTCGCGCTTCATTGTGTTCATTTCTTTGATCAATGCTTCTTTCGCGTTAATCGCAACGTTCAGTTCTTCACGAGATTCGGCGATTTCGTCTTCCAGTTCAGCAACAACATCAACTGCGTCTTCGGGAACAGTTACGTTATGCTCAACGAACAAGTCTTTCATGCCAACCATCAGAGATTCGAACATGTCAACTTTGATACCGTTAGAAACAGCTTCTTTGTTTTCTTCCAGCCACTTGCCAGCAACGTGGTCAAGATACTTGTGAAGGGTTTCGGTCAGGTCAGTTAATTCTTCCTGCACGCGAGATTCTACCATCTCTTCTGATTTCTCAGCGATTTCTGAAATATGGGTTTCGGCTAAAGCTACCGCTTGAGTTTTTACCGCGCTTTCGAATACTGTCTGGAACTTAACTTTCATATCAGCAGATAGATCAGCAGATTCGAAAATGCTATCCAGCTGTACAGTACCCTTAATGGTCTTAGCAGCTTCTAACAGTTGTTGTTTGATAGACATTT